>NZ_JAUBUI010000115.1:0-15711 GCF_036705385.1 Microcoleus sp. B3-A4
TGGATGTGAGGGGGGTGAGGCTGGCACACAGAGAGCGACAACAGCGCTGTGAGTGTGGTTCGTTGTGTGATAAGCTTATAAACTCACTTCTTAACGTCATAAAAAATGAGTGCAATACAGAACAACACAGTAAAAGATTTCTTGGTCAAAGCTGAAGGCTTCATAGAACAAAACAAATATGCAGAAACAGTCGCTTATGCTACGGCGGGCTTAGAAATAATGCTTGATATAGCTAAAGACTTTTTTACTCCTCAATCTTTTAACTCAGAATCATCAAAATTAAAAGAATTGGATGAAATAACTATTTGCCATTGTTTTGATATTGATGTAGAGCAATATGTACGTTATAGAAAAATGTCGGGATATTTCAAAACCAACGCAATAGGTACACAACCTTATGAAGTAGGTTCTTCAAGATTTGGTATGAGAAAACATAATCTTGATAAGAAAGATGCGGAACTTTCATTAGAATACTGCACCAAAACTATAATAAATATTCAAGATACTTTAGAACGGTTCAAAAAACCCTTTGGTGAGGAATAATTAAAGTATTCCTATATCTTGATGTATAGAGGGTGGGACACAATTAGTTGTCTCCCCGGCAACTATCAGCCCAATTTCAGATATTAAAATTCTAAATAGAACAGTTCTTGCAACACTTCTTTTTTAGTACGGGGTACTGAAAAACTCCACTCACTAAGAAGTTCATCATAAGAACCTCTAAGCTCAATTCGATAAATGCGTTCTTCCTCATTATTAGTAACTTTGGGTCTATAAAAAACTACAATGGTTGTATTATTATCCAAAAAATATCTTTTCCTTGTCATAATTTACCTCAATATAAAAATCTGCTATAAATCTATATTTCTAATACTTTGTAAGCCTATTTTTTAACATAACACATAAAGTGTTTACATACCATATTAACCATACTGCAAAGGTTACAAGCTCTAGGCGGGGAAATATCCCTTTCCCCGCCTAGAGCCTGTAATGCACCTCTCTACACTCTCAATTCATCAGTATCTAGTGCCATCCTCTTGATTAATTGAAGCCCTGCCAGACAATCACCTATCGCTCTGTGATTCCCATTAGGCAGTTTTGGGTAGGTATAACTGTTATGGTATTTATTCCAATTACCGTACCATTCAGCAGCTATCAACATCAAACATTTGAGATTAAATTTCAACTTAGGCAAGTTATGAAGCTTGCAGCAATAATCAAGGATACTCATATCAAAACCCGCATTGTAAATCAGCACTTGATTGCTTTTACAAACCTCTACAATTTGCGGGTATATCTCAGGGAATGTTGGAGCATTGGCAACCATATCATCGGTTATGCCGTGAATGCTTGCAGCTTTAGCAGGTATGGTCAATGTGGGTTTAACCAGAGTGTTTAACAGGGGTTCGCCAGTGTTTGAGATTATCGCTATCTCTACAATTTCAGCATTGTATAAACCCGTTGTTTCCGTGTCTAATATCGCCCAATTATCGAGAGTGAGTTGTTTTCTTGCCCACCTTACCGCTCTCACTCTGTCTAGCTCGATAAAACCTTCTAATTGAAGCAAACTGTCTGACATTTACTTAACTCCTAGTTAATGGGTTTTCAATGGTTGTAAGGTTTATATCAGGATATAACAGTTTCCTGATGTATCAAAACTCGCATCTGAAATTAAACCCCTCTCACCTTTATCTTTCATATATAAAGTCAGGTCGGGTTTTTCTTTTCTATCTAGATGATAACGATTACCTAAATAAAGTAACCATTCTTTTGCGGTGTGCGGTTCATTTTCGTTGAATATAACCGCTTTAAAATCGCTCTTTTTCTTCATAACAATCACCTATTTTTAAGCAATCAAAGTACCGCATATCTGTTCACCCTGTAAGAAAGGTGTCACAGTCAAGGCAAAAGATACACTCATAATTGTGTCATCATGCTTACCGCTTGCAGCCTCTAACTTCGCACCAACACGGCGATAACTCAACATTTCTTCAATCAATACTGAGTTTTCAGGGTAGATAAATTGTCTCTTTTCTAAAGCTAAATTCAGTGTACCTACCATAGTAATTTTTGTATCTCTAGTTGTCTTGATGTCGCGAAACTCAGTGCCATAATGTGCTTTACTTAACTCTTCTAAATAAATCCTACCTACCCCGCCAGTTGTCTCAATTCCTACAACAGTAGGCTGATAAAACTCAATCAACTTAGAGATTTGATATATGTGGGCTTGACTGGTTTCTTGCCGTCTTCTGTAGAGGTGAACCAACGAATAAACATTGTTTTTCACATCGTATTTAACAACAGAAAAGACGGTGTAATCACTTCCCATAGTGGATGTGTCTAACCCGCAATAATACTCGATATAAGGCTCTTTAACGTCCTCATAAGCACCTATCGCGTTCTCTCTAATCAGTTCTATGTTGAAGACTGAAACCGCACTATCAACGAACTTCAAATCATACTCTCTCAGCACAGTTTCCATGTCTGTGCCGTCCTGTTTTAATCTGTAGTCTAGATAGTTAGGTATTGATTTATAAACCGGGTGTGCGCTCCAATGAACAATTAACTTGAGCGTCCCCTGTGAATCCTCAAACCAATACAACCCCGGCACTTCATTGTATAAATCTCCGGCGGCTACTCTATTACAAATCTCTTCAATATCTCTCCCTTCGTTGTTTTCGTTCACCTTATCCCAGTACCATCCTGACTTGGCAGATGGTGTCGAGATTACAAGCTTTGTTATCGCATCCCCTGACATCGCAGAGGACGGGCTAGACGCTGCATAAATCTGTTCTATGTTCTCTGAGAATGCAGCCTCGTCAAACAAAAAATCCATCACTGAATCAATCGAGCGAGAGCCTTCTGGTGATGAATTTTTGTAATAAATATCGCCTAACCCTTTGAGTTTTAAATAACCTACGTTGTCATTGACGGGGGTGATGTACTCACTCAATCCCATTAACATCTGTTTGGTGCGACGGCTGATTGCACTTACATCATTCTGATTTCTTAAGAAGGCGATCGCGCTGTAAGCAGGGTTTAAACTTGCACGGTGTAAGAACTTTGAAGCAATAAGCTGTGTGAGTCCTAACTGTCGAGATTTAACACAAACGATGTTGTTGTGTTCATCCATCAAATCGCTAATAATTTCTTGATAGCGGTAGGGGTTGAATTGAGTCATCGCCCCACCACTTCTAATTGTGGTGAGGCGTACAAAGTCAACCCATTTCTTAGGTACTGTTTTCAAGTTTGAAGCTTGAAAATATTTACTGACTTGTGATTGATTTGGTTTTACTCTAAACATTCTCGGCAGGGGGTAAATTGAATGTCAATCCCATCGCTTCAACAGTCTTAATCGCTTGCGCTTGATTAACCATCAAGTTAATTGCAGAGGTTCTGTCAAGTGCATCAAGTGCTATCGAGTAATTTCTCATTGTGTCTTTCGGCATATCTGGCGCTACCCCATCAATGATTTTTTGTTGCGCTTGCATTGTGATTCTCGCTTGATTCAGAAATACTTTTAAGGTGATTTTCTGTAGCAGTTCGAGAGCAATTTCAGGGTTGGTTAAATCAACTTTATACTGTGAAAAGTCGATGTCAATTAAGTTATTAGGGACTGGTTCTAACTCTGTATCGAACTGAGTTTCATTTTCTGGAAAGGGTATGCTAAAAGCTGAAAGGTGCATTCTGAGAACTTTTTCAGAAACCTTACAGCCTTTAGAGTTTAAGAACTTGAGGACGGCGACAGGTTCGATTTGATTCTGAATCATTTCGTTTATCTTGTCGCCTAGTCCTGCTTTACATACCTTACATCCGCATCCTATCGCTTCCACAATGGTTAACCGATTAGTTGTTGTACTCCAATATTCTAGCAACTAATTCATCCATAGTTTTACGGTAGTATTTACCGTTGTGGGCGATGTTGTCAAACCCTCCCACAATCCCCATCTGTTCAAGTTCTGCACTCTGTTCTTTGCACTTATCGGTGTAGGCTTTAACCGTTGTACTAGCCATGTTTTTGTTGTATAAACGCAGGTTGATTCTGTTAATTAACCCGTAGTTTGGAACTGCTAAATCTTCAACATTCTCACCGTTGAAAATTTGTCTGTTGTAGTGCATGATGGTTTCAACAATTTGAGCAACTTTATCTTTCACGCTTTCTTTACTGGTTGACTCATCACTTGCAGATTGTTGACTGACAGGTTGTTGAGTAATGGGTTGTTGAGTAGCGGGTTGTTGATTAACGGGTTGCTGACTTGAAACATTCACACCTTTGTCAACAAACTTTTTGTTAACTGACAGGTATTCAATCAGTGCTAAAACCGCTTTAGTCACACTCTTTTTAGCTTCAAAGAATTCAACATACTTCATGTTGTTTTCAAAGCTCATACCTTCAATAAATTCATCAAGGTTGAATCCTTCATCGACTGTTTGAATCGTTGTTTCAATCACTGGTGCGGTTTCCATTTTTCCTAATCCGTTAATGTTGGTTGGGACGTTGATATTGATAGGGTTGATAAAGTTTCCTTCATCGTAGCGCTCGATATATTTGATGGTTTCGTTCACGTTATCGTGTGCGAGTGCTAACTGAACATAGGTTAAACTTGCTTTGCTGTTGAATCCTTTCTGTCTGAGAATGTTTTTCAAAGCGCAAGCATAAAATGCACGTCCTTTGTGTGGTGAACCGTTGGGTTTTGCAAGATTTCCATCATCATCAAAGGCTTCAACAGTTGACAATAAATTGCCGAAAATCTCAGTGTATTTGTTTCTAAATTGTTTTTGAAACTTAAGCTGATATTTGTTGATGTCGGTGGGGATTTGTTGCACAGAATCGAATTTAAGGTAACGCGCTTGAGCATCAACAATCAGTTGTGCGGGTGCGAGTGTAGGACGTGCATAGAAAGCTTCAACATCGTCTTTATTGTGCTTTTTTAGCACTCCCTTAAACCCGATTACATAATCATCTAACGCCACCATTTGACGCTCGATGTCAAGGTTTAATCCTTTGTGGTGATACTTAGGCTGATTCTGTTCACCAGCACGTAAACCCGTTAAATTGACGATACCGCAAGCAATAACGAGAGGGTTTTCAGAGGTGAGGCATTCAACCGACTTCAGAACAATTTCTTTGATGTCGCACTTAGGAACATCAACGGTTCTAAGTTCACCATCAGCATCAAAACCATCACGAGCGCGTGAAGTCTTGAGCCGTTTTTTGTCTAGCGCACCCTTCTGTTCATCGGTTAGAGAAAGCATTGACGCTGCACAATGCTGTGTGTGTGTACCTTTGTTTTTTGTGGTGATGGTTTCGTTTAGTTCAGGCAGTGAGTGAGTGAAGTTTTGAAAGTGTCTTTTAAACTCAGTCAAGTTGCTGCTAACTGTGTTGACGGTGTATTCGGCTGATAACTCTTCTAACAATTCATTGCAAGCTTGGCTGACTTCTAACTTGGTAGAGAGCGCACTGACGCGGGTAAAGAATTCTTGAGCTTGAGTGATGATTTTCTTGCTGATGGTCATTGCCTGTGTCTCCTGTCTTTGCTGGTGATGTCTCTATTATCCGTATTATTATCCATAATAGCAAGGGTAATATTATAGATATTTCTGATGGTACTTGGCAAAAATGCCACATTCTGCTTATGGATGCGGTCGGAACCTGTGGGGGAGTTCCGATCGCTTGCAGTGTCAGGGCGTCTTACCCTTCATAATTGCCGTCCGTAGGGCTTCTAGCGCTTCTACAGCAGTGTCTAAGGCATCGCTGGCAGTATCCATCAACACTTGGTCTTCATCGGTCAAATGACTAGCTCCCCACGGGTTGCTGATATGTTTTTCAGCCCTGACTTTTGCCCCTACTATCAAGGCGATACAGGTTGCGAGTTCATCGGCAACGGGTAGCTCATATTCGTAGGGATGGTCATATTCCTTGCTCATCTGTTTGTCTCCTTAATGTGTAGTCGGTCGGTTTACTCAAGCCCCCCTCTCACCAGCAACGCGCTTGAGTGTCGCGTCAAACCGTCTTCTATCAAGCGATTCATCATTTCCCAGTCTGTTAACCCTTGCTGACTCGCTAGCTCTGCCACTAGCGGGGCGATCGCCTCTGAAATGATGAACTGCCTGCTAGACCGAGGTGGCTTTAGTCAGTCAAGCCCCGTGATGTTGATGGTGTCGGGGTCTGGTAGGGTTGCCACCAAGTCACTGCCTAAATAGCTGGTGATGAACTCTCGCACAGCTTCAACCTTGAACCCGCCACCTGTGAGAAAGACGCGCTCTCCCTTTCTCAAAATTTGCTTTACATCTCGCAACAGTTCTCGAACGCCGATGATTTCACGGCTCCAAGCTTCTAGACCGCTCTTGAGGCGATCGCCTAAGTCCCTTGTGTTGTCACCGAGTACAATTTCGGCGCTGTACTCTCCTGACTCCGACACCGTGCTAGATTCGAGCGCGTCTTTGAGTCTGCTGAAGTGGTAAATATTGCCCCCAGTGTCGCCTTTCGATGCCTCTTTAGCGAAAAACTCAGTGATGGAGACAACACCCGCACCCGATACGCTGTTTTGATTTGATGCACGGGGGACGCCGTTCTGATTGGAATAGGGAGTGTGAGTGAGAGTGCCACCGCCCAAGTCCAAAACATGAAAGCGAACATCTTTACCACCGCTTTGTTTGATTATCTTTTTAGCAGCTACAGCAGCGCCGTACCCTTCGGGGTAAAGGTTGTAGGAAACAACGTTAACCTCAAATAACCGTTCATTGAATTCAAACTTGAGGTTTGAGAAAGCCTTCTCAATCTCTTTTTTGCGGTGTGAGGATAGCGACAACAAAGCGAGTTTGAGGTCAATTTTGATGATGCCGTTGCCCTTGCCTGCTTTCTTGATGCGCTTGAATAAAAACGATGCGTGTGTGCATAATGCCCCGACAATCCACACATTCAACAGCTTAATTTTGTTGTCATTTGCGAACCCTTCCTCAAAGGTTCCTCCCGACAGTGAGAGCGCTGATTCTCCCACTGCATAGCCGTTATCGCCTATCTTGAACACTCCGAGGTAGCCTGTGGGGAGTTCAGTCGTTTTGTTGAATTGACGGCACACAGACTGATAGGAACCTGTTTCTTTTTCGAGATAGTATTTAGTCCGAGAGCTACCGCCGTCAAGGATGAGTTCTGGCACTGTGACAGTTTTGGGCTTTTTGGGTGTGGGGGCGGTGGCGATGGTGTCGGGTGTGGATGCGGTGGCGGTGGCGATGGTGGCGTTGTTTTCGATGGTTGTGAGGTTCATTTTGGTTAACCAGTGTATACACTGGGAGATTTGAGGGTTGACGTTAAAGGGTTTACGTGAGAAAAAATCAAGCGGTGTGAAGCCTATCTTGACAGTTGAATTTGTAGCGGGGCGGGGAGGTCAAACTATTAGGATTGTGTGGTTTACTCCGGCAACTCCGGCAATTCCGGCTAGGGGTACTATGTCCAAAACCGGAGTCAAAACCGGAGTTTGCCGGAGTTTTAAAACCTTTACACGGTAAGGGTTTCAATTGATGAGTTCCGGCTGCCCGGAGTGTACCCGGAGTTAACCGGAGTTACAACCGGAGTGAAATGTTTGTGAGTTTGTAGGGGGTTTTATTAATAGAAACTTGTGGTTTTTTCACATTAATTTAAGCCCCCTGCCTGATTTCAGAGTGTATACACTAGACAAACTCGCGACCGCAATCAGGTTTTTTGCACTTGTAGCGCTGCACTCGCTCAGTCGATGTTTTTAAAAAACCGTTCTTTCGGCTTTCCGTCCCGCACTCTGGACAATCGGGGGTTTTCTTACCAACTGTCACAGTGGGGGCGTCGGTCGGTTCATCGGTGTCGATCGCCTCGGTCGGAGCGGTTGCCTCGGTCGGTTGGATGATGTCGCTCCACACATAATCCCCAAACTCAGGGAGTATCATGAAAAACCCTTTCTTGTTAGGTTCCAACACTAGAGCGAACCGATAGGCAGAGGAGTCAGTGTGGTCTAACCCGTCTTCATCATTTTTTGCTGCACAGTAGTCAACTAAGGCATCACCGACTTTCATCAGGTTTGACCGTTCAGACTCACTCAAGTGACTATTAGCGATGGCGTCGCGGTAATTGTCCCCGATGTGCAGGCAGATAAAATTGTTCATGTCGGAGCGGTCAAACCCTCCTTTGAGGTTGCGTACATTGGCGTTCTGCCCTGTGATGATTAACCCACTGTTTTTGTGTGAGGACTGTTTGAGAACGGCTTTTAAATCGCTTGCTGATTTGGGGTTCTCATCCAAAGTTGTGTCAATCTCATCAAACCAAGCTAGATAAAGCGAGTCTGACGGGGTTGATTGCATCTTGATTTGATAATCTTTCAAACCTTGCACAGAGTCACTGTGTGAGCGTCCTTTTGCGGGTATGGTGCGGTAATTTTTCACACTCTCAAACATCGGGTCATAGAAATCACAAGTGCCTAAAGTTTGAGCAAGAATCGCACAAATTAGATTCTCAGCAGTTGGTGATTTTCCGCTTTCACTACCCCCTGTAATTCTCACCCGTCTCCAATTCTTAACAGTTTGAAAGAACTTGTCAGCAGTCCGCACCCCACGGGGTAATTCATTTTTTAGCTTGACAATGCGACGGTGATTAACTGTTAGAGTCAGGTGTGAGAATTGACGATTGAATTCCCATGTGGGTTTTGTGCCGTGCAGCGCGTTACAGAATGCAGCCGTCTGTGCTAACGAATCATCAGCATTGATTTCAGGTTCATCTAGACCGGGGTTACGACGGATTGAGTAAATGATTTTGATACCTGTTTCTGTTTCTTGCCAGTCGAGAGCATCAAGTAAAACTCTGTAGCGGTTGTAGTAGTACATTGAAACAGAATTACCCATTCTTGCTGGTGTGAAATCACCAGAGAACTGTAAAGGTTTTTTGGTTTCTTCCAACATTGCAAGCGCTTGTTGCAGTTCGGATTGAGTAACCTCTAATTTCCGCACTGCGAGTTTAGCAGTTTCAATGTTTTCATTTACATCATTGATGTAATTGGTTTTGTGATTGTCGATTATCCCTGTGAACTCTTGAATGATGGACTGTAAATCGTCCTTTCTTTTCTGTTGTGCAGCCGTGATTTCATGGTTAGCAAGTTTTACAAGTGATTCCAATTCCTCCTCATATTGTGCAAAAGGTACAGCGTCCGTAGTGATTACTGTCAGGTGATTAATTACCACCGATTGTGCTTTACATCTCAACTCAATGCACTGCACTATCATCAACTCTTGCAATTTAAGACCTTCATCAATCAAATCACCCATATCAACAACCGAGTTATAAGCTGTAATTTTGTCGGTGAATCGCTCTTTTTTGGCTTCAATTTCGAGCTTGATTTCATCCAGTTCAGCTTGACACTCAGGATAATTTCGCCAGAGTGCATCAACGTGACAGACACATTTTCTCATTGCCACTTGATAACAGTCCTCAACAATGGTATGTGCTGCACTGTTCTTTGATTCAGTGAAGTTATTTAACGCTTCTTGAATCGCTTGCTGACAAGTTCTCAACTCTGCCATCTGTTCAGCAGAGTCAAGTTTCAAAGCTTCAATATCTTCATTAAGCTTGACAATTTGGTCAATCAATTCTGACTTTTCATCAGTAATCTTGATGAGTTTTCTGTTGAGTCTGTCGGTATCGTCTCTATGAACTCCCTCAAGTTTTTCGACTTCATCCAACACATCTCGCATCGAATGACGTGTGGTAATAAATGAAATGATACTCGCACTCATTAAGTAGCTAGCAGCCGACTTAAACGGTTTAAATTGTTTGATGGGTACGAATAGAACGATTGCAGAACCTACCGCCAAAACAACGGTAATGATTTGATATTTCAGGCTGATTTTTTGAACTTTAGAGCTAGACATAGGTTTGAGATTTGTTGTTAATTGGATGGTGGATTTAGTAGATGCACGGGTGATTATTGATTGATTGGTGTATAGATAATTTCAACGTTTTCAGATGATTGATATTGGTCTAGAAGCAATCGCATCGGTAGGGTTAAGATGATAGTACCGATTACAGCCGAACCGATTAGAGCGATTACCTTGTTGTTTTTAGGATTTGACATTGTTTTACTTTGGGTATTTTTGACAGATATGTAGTGGGTACACCCTCGGTCTTTTTAGTTGTTGATACTCTCGACTAGATACTTTTGAGTAATCATTTGAGTCTGAACTTCAACGGCTCGAATCTCAGCCTCTCGTTTCGCTTCATTGGCTTCAATCCTGCGGGTTAGCTGCGTTGTTTCTTTCTGCATACCCGTTAGTTTGATGCTCTCCTGATTGAGTTTTTCACCCGATTGTTCACGCTTCACGATATCGGTTTCAAGCTCGATATTCTGACGGTCAAACCTGACAATCTCTTGCTGAACTTTCACGCCTTCAGTTGCAGCTTTAATGACCGATGCTTGCGCTTTGTGATATGCCTGTTTGGTCTTTCCAACTTCAGACACATAATTGAAACCAGCCTGATAGAGTTTTTGAGCGCGTGTTGCACCCGCATAGTTTTCAAGCCCTGCGGTTAACTGTTCCTCTGTCGCTGTTGTCGCGATATTAGGGTTTAAAAAGTTGGTTGGAATCATCCCATTGAAATCGAGTTCAGGAATCGCTAGACCGCCATAAACATCAGTTTCCTTGACGATTTCAGAACGCTGTTGCCCCGCCCCGTAGTTGGTGGCGGTTGCCTGTTGAGCGTCAATAGCAGCACCAGCGACTTGGGCGCGTCCTGATGTGATTGCACCCGCCACCGCCCCGATACCACCTGTGACTGCTGCGATACCACCTGTGACGCCTTGAACGTTATTAGTGATGGAGTTGCGAGTTTGGGCGATCGTCTGTGCGGTGGTGTTGAGACTGGATGCGGTAGCCTGTGCAGCTTTCGTTGCTCTTTCTCCGAGGCTGGATTTAGGGGTTTTGGGGGTCTTTTCGGCTTTAGGCTTAGTCGGTCTAATCATCTGAGTTGCCTCTCGGTGGTGTACATCTTCAGTATACTCGTGATACGTGTACTTGCACCTAATCTACTTATGATACTTATGTATCAATCTCGTGTGTTTTGATAAGGGATTCTGATTGATATACTAATGACGCGAGTACAAATAACGTGTAATGATTGAGATGTCTAAGCAAATAGAGGGGACTAAAATGATTTTCAGACTTAAAGAAATGAGGACTATGAGAGAGCTATCACAGAATCAATTAGCTGTAAAAATCAACATGAGTCCTACCAATCTCCAACGCTATGAACAAGGCAGAGTGAGGTCAATTCCTTTCGAGACATTAGAGTCATTTTGTGAAGCTTTAGACTGTGAACCCGGCGATTTGATAGTTAGAGTTAAGAAAGATGAAGCGACAACAGCATAAGCAATTCCTGAACAAAAATCATATATAAAAAACACTCAAACCTTTATTCTTGAGTGTTCTATGATGTTGAATTTTTAGTAAACAGTTGATAGCGGGGCGATCGACTTCAAACACCGCCCCGCACTGTGCTATGTTGTAATCAGAAAGAGAGAGAGTCTTACCAATGAAAACACCAAAATTCACCGCGATAAAATCAATCATTTTATCGCAACAATACCCGATTATTGAGAATCAAAATGAGCGCAAAAGTCATCATTTTTCTAAGACCTTCTAACACTTGCCCTCCAGATTGTGAGTGTCAGAAACGAAACCCACAAAGACTTGAATCGTTAGCAAAACATCTCGCACATTACGTCAAAGAAAGGGAGCTTGAAGACACTTCAAAAGTTTCTGTGGTGCGGGGTTCAGCGATTTATTTAAACCCTCCAAAACACTAAAAAACCGCTTACTATCTAGCAAGCGGTTTGGGGGTTTAGGATTATTTTATCTTTGAAGGTGAGAGAACGCCAATTCTCTCACCTTGCCTCTTTACCGTTGTGCTTTCATTTCAACGGTTTAGTCACTCAAACAAAACGAAAAACAATGAATTCGACATCAAGTATTTATGTTAATCTGGAAAATCCAGACTGTCAAGCCACCTCGACAGAAGATTATACAAAGTGTGAAACCTCTCACTTAGATTCTCACTTAATGTTAGCACATAGTGAGAAATCGCAACAGGTTTTAACCAAAAAAACCCTCTCTAAATCACCTGCTAGCAGTCCGAAAGGTCGCAAGGGTGTATCGGGTGACAAAGGTGGTAAAGGTGGCTACAGAGGTCAAAAAACGGCTGTTGCTGGTGATGGTGGGTTTGAGTTCAGATACCCGTTAAACTCTCAGGCATTTGACCAAAACAAGTTTTTGACTGCCAGAGGTGAAATGTTTGGTTCTTACACTGATGAAAGACAAATCACGATCCCACTGGTGATTGACACTGAGTTTACAACAGAAGCCTCTGAGAACTACCAACAGAAAGGTAGAACGCTAATTACCACACAAATCAAAGGCATCCACAAAGATGCACCTGCGATAATGTACGCACATCATCCAGTAGTTAACAAAGGACGTGTTGAAGCGGGGTTAGAACCGTGTTTGATACCTTCGACATTGTTTGATGTGGCAGACTATTTGAGAGATGTGGGAGGGTGTGAGGTATCGGTAAGGGAAGCTAATTCTACTCTTCTTTTTCTGAAAGAGTTACCTAGATGTAATGTTGTTTTGTATGCACACTTTGCCACCGCCGAAATCAATTTAATTTCAAGAGGTAGCTTAAAAACCTACATCAAACAACTACAAAGAAGCAAGGGTGAAGACCAAATTTTATCAGGAAGACGCTTATATTGTCAGTCATCCTATGATGGTAAAAAACTAGACACCGTAAGCTTAAAGCACATCATCACAATTGATGATGTTGAGTTTGAATTGTGTTTGAAAATTGTTGATACGGGTGCTTTGCATGGTATCGCTTCTTATGCAGATATTGCTGCTGCTGTAGGTCACGAACTACCATACAAAAAAGTTTTCACTGATGATGAAAAAGGGCGGATGCTAGTAATGGCAGAAAAGAGATCGCTTGACTTTGAGAATTATGCTTTGGGTGATTTAGACGTGTATGAAATACTTGAAAAGTATGATATACAATGGCGAAAAGTCTATGAAATTTTGGATTTTTCCGATTACTATCGAGAACCTAAATTGACAATTGGTGGCAGTGTTAAAGACCTGTTTGAAGCTTCACTCGCTTATTATTTTCAACTAGAACCTAAAAACTGGGTAGATGAATTTAAAGAGATTGTTAAAAAGTTTATTCAGCCGGGTAGTGCGGATAAACTGCGAAACAATACCAACTTTACAAGTGCTTTATTAAGTAAAGTTGAAGGTGGAAGATGTCGAAATAATCGCCCTATTGAGATGTCTGTCAAAAACCTGTTTAAAACAGAGGAAACTCAATTAACTCGCAAGCGTCAACTTATAGAAAAGTTACGTTATTACGGTTGTATTCTTTGCGACATCGACATTTCAAGTTGTTACGGTGAAGGGCAACGCAACCAAGATTATCCTATTGGAGAACCTGAAATTTTCCACTATAAACACTCAGATAATAATGAGTGTGTAACATTGCGAGAATGGTTGAATTCTTACGGTGTTAAAACCGATACACTCATCAAATGTGCTGAGAATAAAGATGTTGAAGGTTGGAAAAACACCGAAAATTGGGGTGAGTTAGTACCCGGTTTATGGCACATGAGAGTTACTAACAAAAATAAACTTCTCTATCCTCAAGACCTTTTGGCTAGTTGGTTTATGGATACCTCACACGGTGTCGATATGCTTGCTAAAGCACTCAAAGAAATGAAGTGTGACACTGAAATGTTAACCACCGAAAATGTGAGTTTTGATGAAGATACAGGTAGTTTAAAAATCTTCAATTACGACATCAAAAACGGTGCTTTAACTCACGATGGTTTACAGTGGGTGTTAGCTGTTTGCAGTAAGAGACAACGCAATGAGTTACTAGACACTCTACTTGTTGATAGTAGTATGGTTTACCCTGCATCACGTCGAATTGATGTAGCCTATGGTAAAGAAGGATTGGAAAAACTAAAAAAAGGTAAATTGGAATGGAAAGGTAAAAACACAACACGACGCATTAAGAATGAAGATGGTACAGCCACGATACAGATGAATTTTCGAGAATATCATGGTTGGTTTTCAGTTAATTTAGGTGAGCTTTTAGTTGACAAGCTACTTGTTGAAAGGAAAAAAGCCAAGATTGAACACGGTGAAAAATCACCTCTAGATATACTCTTCAAACTGTGTGTTAATACACTTTATGGCGACATGGTTTCTAAGTTTTTCGTTACCAGTAATCCCACAGTTGGTAACAATATCACCGCAAGAGCAAGAGTGTTAGCTTGGTACATGGAAAAAGGTTTGCACGGTCATCAACCCATCACAGATGGGTGTGCATTTTGGTTGAATTGGGTGTTATTTCCAGGGCGTGACAACATTAATGGTGAGTGTGTGAACTTACACCGTGCAGACTCAAAACTCTCACAACGTATGATTAAAAGGGGATTTTTAGGTGGGGGTAAAATAGGTGGTCAATGGGTTGATTTGATTGTTGATGGTAAGAATGTCAATATTGAATCAATTGAATTGATTGATGGTAAACCTTTCTTAGAAATTGATGGTGAAAAAGTAGAATGTTGCCCCCGATGGGTTGACAGATTGAGTACAGGAGATACTGAGTTATCCGAAACTTTAAAGAAAGTGAAAAAACCTTATCTGGTTGATGAAAATGGTGTGACAATAGAAAACAGTCTCGAATGGATAAATGAGATGGCTATGAAACATCTACAAAACATTTTTCCTCTTGTGGATGTGTTGCACAAACCCTCAACAGCACTCTCTATTGACAAGAAAACTTTAGAAGTGAAACGATCGCCCCGTATCGGACAATTCAGTTTTGAAGTGAAAGATATCTATCACTCAGGTGCATTTCATGGCACGGCTAATTATGCCTTAGAAAACCCCAATGGGTTAGTTATTAAGGCAAGAGGTTATGAAACAAAGCGCGAACACATCGGAGTTGAGTTAGACTCTGAACAGGATGATGTTGAGTTTATGAAGTCTGACAGATACGGGATAAAAAACAACCCCGCCAAGGATTTTATGAAACAAATTCTCGACAATCCTGAAAGTATCACTCGACAAATCCCAGCTATTAAGCAGGGGATTTTAAAGGTGGGTGATTACAAAAATCACCCTGACAGACACGACTACTCGAAAATCGAACCGGGTGACAATATCAACAAAGTTCTGTTGATGCAAGAGTTTAGTTTATCTCAGTTCACTTTCCAGACTTATGAGCAATATATCAGTTGGAAAAAATTAATTGAGAAAGCTAAAGACAAACACAAACAAAGTCTAGAAGGTTTTTTCCTCAATGACGATAACACATTGAATTTACAGGCTATGTGTGAATGGGTAGACGGGGCGATTGCTAGCGGTGTGATGAACCCGTTTGATGAACTTAAAGACAAAAACCGCAACGATAGGAGGACTGAGAAAACTGTCAAGGCACAAGCTAAAAAGACTGAAACACGGGGAAAACAATTAAAGAGAGCGGTGGCGATTGACCATCCTCAGTTAGAAACCGTCACCAGCTTGAAAGCACAACTCAACAACCCGCCTGATTAAGGTTTCACAAAAAGCCTTGATATAAAGGGTTCACAATTTAAAACCCGCTACCATCCAACGGTGGCGGGTTTTCTGTCGTTTTAG
>NZ_JAUBUI010000116.1:0-15419 GCF_036705385.1 Microcoleus sp. B3-A4
CATTCTTTAACGTTATATGCTTGCATAGCAAGCATTCTAACGTATTTTCACCGTATTTTTTGTTTAAGTCCCGTTAACAGTCGCTTTTTCTGGTGACACTGATTTGAGTTGACTCAAATGAGTGTCGCTTGATTGTGCGACTTGACAATTTAAAATTTTTGTTAAAGCGCACAGGAACACGGATCGGGAATTAAATTTATGCTTGTGTATCTGAAGATGAAAAGAAAATATCGAATTGATAATCAGCCCGATCGCACATTAATCTGTTGGTATAATCCCCCTTTAATGGGCCCGGGGCGATCGAAAAGCTAAAAAATCCTACACAAAACGTTACATATTTGTTAACATCGGGACGAGTCTGTCCTCAACAGTCCCTCTGTTAACCTTCTAAACTAACGACTATGAGTCAACCTCCCTCAGCAATTCCCGCCTCCGAAGAGTCCGCCGAAACCCCCACAGCACCGACAAACAATGCACCTCCACCTAGTTATGTCAAACTGGCGATGCGGAACATGGTTCGCAAGCGGGCGACTTCTCTGTTTCATTTTGCTTTGACAGCGGCCGGACTTTTAGGCGTACTCGTCGGTTTGGCTTTTCTCGATCGCTATTTCAATTCTTAATCGGGGATTCCAACAATCAGCCTCTAATTTCTGGTGATGTTTTTGATGTTTCTTAATCGGGAGTTAAGCTGATTGTTCTGCCTGCCTGTTGCAATCTCTAACAGATTACTGTATCTTTCCAGCAACAGCAAAATCCCCTGCCGTTCGATCGCGCAATTGGAATTTGTAAAAAAATTGAATATATCCCTTGACAGGAGAGCAAAAAAATGTTAATTGAGGTGAACGTCGAAGACTGTTACGGGCTCGCCCAGCAGTCAGCCGACGCTTCCAACCTCCCTGAGAGTGCAGCCAGCGGGGAGATTTCAGCCGAAACCTGGGAAAATTGGTTTAGCGTTTGGCTGGAAAACCAGGCGGAGGATGTGCCAGTGGCCCCGGGCTACGAAGTCAGCCTGCGTTTAACCGCCGATTCAGAGATGCAAGCCCTCAACCTCCAGTACCGCCAGCTCGATCGATCGACCGATGTACTAGCTTTCGCATCTTTAGAGGTAGACTGTCCTCAGCTAGAGGAAATGCAGTCATCTGAACCCCTATACTTGGGTGATATCGTCATCTCGATCGATACAGCTAACCGACAAGCCCAGCAGCAAGGACATCCCCTGAAGACCGAACTAGCTTGGCTCGCAGCCCACGGTTTTCTGCATCTTTTGGGCTGGGATCACCCGGATGAAGAAAGTCTGACTCAAATGCTCGATCGACAAGAAAAATTGCTGCAGGTGATCGGTCTTACGATCCAAACAGCATAACTTAAGTTGATGGTTACTTAACAAATCATGTCAAGCTCAACATAACTTTCTGAAATTAAACCAAAACTTTAGTAAAAACTTAGGAAAGTTACCTAGACTAGATGAAGTCAATTTGAAAAGTCTAACTTTCATTCATCTCTGTAACTTAAAGTTGGTAGTTTATGACACTAGATAGACCCTCAATTTCATCACAAATCGCACAGTTCCTGCCCATGCCTCAAGACTCTTCTAGCCAGACAGTCCACGAGCCTAAAAAAGCCTTGAAATACAACCGAGAGCTGTCCTGGAAAATCGCATCTAGCTTAGCTACGAGTTTTAGATACGCTTGGGGGGGGCTGAGTTATGCTTTTGAAACTCAGCGCAATTTTCGGATTCACACAGTTATAGGAACATTGGCGATCGGACTCGGGCTATTTTTGCAACTGAAACCTGTAGAAATATCTGTGATCGGCGTCACCATTGGCATAGTTTTAGCCATGGAACTGTTGAATACGGCGATCGAATCGGTGGTAGACTTGACAGTCGGGCAATCTTATCACGAACTAGCCAAAATTGCCAAAGACTGCGGTGCCGGAGCGGTTCTGGTATCGGCAATGGCTGCGATCATCGTTGGTGCTGCACTTCTGCTTCCTCCTTTGTGGGTCGTCATTCAAATTGCGATCGCCCGTCAGTAACTTATTCAACGCAGAAAATTTTAGGTTTTAGATGACCAATTTGAGATTTTTAGTTTTATTCGTCTATATTGCAGCTATTTTTATCTTCGGCATCTATCTAAAATCTTGAAACCCTTGCTTTCACGCAGCGAGTCAATCTAAAATCTAAAATCTAAAACCTAAAATCTAACTTAACCCGTGATTATAGTCATCGATAACTACGACAGTTTTACATACAATTTGGTACAGTATCTAGGAGAACTAGGTGCTGAGTTGCCAGTAGCAAGCGAAGTGCAAGTCTATCGCAACGACCAAATTTCCTTAGCAGAAATTCGCCGATTGCAGCCGGCAGCAGTGGTGATTTCTCCAGGCCCGGGGCGGCCGGAAGATGCGGGAATTTCTCTGCAATTAATCAAAGAATTGGGGCCGACTCTGCCAATTTTAGGCGTGTGCCTCGGACATCAAAGTATTGGTCAAGTATTCGGCGGCAAAATTGTTTCTGCGCCCGTGTTGATGCACGGCAAAACTTCTCAGGTAGAACACGCAGGAGTCGGAGTTTTTCAGGGCGTCGAATCGCCGATGATTGCAACTCGCTATCACAGTTTGGTAATTGAAAAGCAGAGTTGTCCAGAAGTTTTGGAAATTACCGCTTGGGTTGAAGACGGAACTATTATGGGCGTGCGGCACCGGGAATATCCGCACATTGAAGGTGTACAGTTTCACCCGGAAAGTATTTTGACGACTGCGGGAAAGCAATTATTGCGAAATTTCTTGGAACGGCTTTAGTTGGGTGGTGAATTGTGAGTTTTTGTCTGAATCTTTCGGGTGCGGAATCCACACCTGACTGTTCAAATTATCTAAATTTTTAGGGTGGGCATTGCGAACTTTACGGTAAAACTCGGGTGCACATTTTCGCATCTCAACGGCCCACAAAAGGATACAAGCCCCCGAAAATGGTTGTGGTGAACCCCAAATTTTAGACGAAAGTTCCATATCTCAGATTCATCTGTGGAGTAGATCTAAAATCTAAAATCTAAAATCTAAAATTGACTGACTGTGTTTTGTGGTATAACAACAAACGACCAACACCCGACAACCCCAACCACAAGATGAAACGGCGACAATTAATACGTTACGCACAGACGGGTTTGCTAGCAGCTTTAGCAACTGGTTTACCATCTGGATGGGAAAGCTATCAAGCTCAAACTGCTGATTCCTTGTCGGTTCAGTGGTTGGGCCACACTTGCTTCTTGTTCGCCGGAGGCGGTGCGAGGGTGCTGGTGAATCCTTTTCGCCCCCTGGGCTGTACGGCAGGTTATCGCTCTCCTAAAGTGCCAACAGATTTGATTCTGATTAGCAGCCGATTGCTCGATGAAGGGGCGATCGACGGATTTGCGGGCAATCCCGGCCTTTTGTACGAGCCTGGGGCTTACAGGTCTAACGGACTGCGGATTCAAGGGATTCGGACGGAAAAAGACCGTGAGGGAGGAAGGCGATTTGGGGTCAATGTGGCCTGGCTGTGGCAGCAAGCGGGCGTTAAGATTTTACACTTGGGCGGAGTTGCTGGCCCGATCGGCATTGAAGAACAAATCTTGATCGGGCGGCCCGATGTAGTGCTGATTCCCGTGGGCGGAGGGCCGAAAGCTTACACTCCGGCGGAAGCGAAGCAAACTTTGCAACTTCTCAAACCAAAGATGGTGATTCCGACACATTTCAAAACCCAAGCCGCCGATGCTGCTGCGTGCGATTTAGTGCCGCTAGATGAATTCTTGGCGCTGATGGATGGTACGCCGGTGCGTCGATTGAATAATGACACGATTTCGATCAAATCTGCTGACTTACCTCAAACTGGTTCGGTGATTGAGGTTTTGAGTTACAGATTTAGCGGTTGATGCCCGATTGCTCAGCTTGCGTTATAGTAAGGAAGTTTTGGTCGATCGGGGATGCAAGAGAAATTTTTCTCTATCTTAGCCTCTGGCAACCTTGCCTTTTGTCGAGATTTGGCTAACATAACAATTCATGTTCACTGTTTTATCTCCTAAGGAAATGCAAGCGCAATGAAAAATCAAAATTTACCTAGCTGGATGAAACAACTGACAGGTTTCGCAGGAATAATCGGCGCTAGCGCGTTGATTGGTTTCCCGGCTTGGGCTCACATCACCTCCAGCACCAATGTTGCTAATGCAACTCAAACTCCACAAGTTGCAGGAAACGTAAAAACCACTGCTTCACCGGCATCAACTGGCGTTTCACAGACACCAACTGGCACTTCACCGGCGGCACCAACTGGCACTTCACCGGCGGCACCAACTGGCACTTCACCGGCGGCACCAACTGGCACTTCACCGGTGGCACCAACTGGCACTTCACCGGCACCAACTGGCGCTTCACCGGCACCAACTTCCGCTACTAAGGATATTGTTGCTATTGCATCTGGCGACGCTCAATTCAAGACGCTGACGAAGGCTTTGGGAGCCGCAGGTTTGGTTACAACTTTACAAGGAAAAGGCCCTTTCACTGTTTTTGCTCCGACTGACGCGGCATTTGCTGCTTTGCCAAAAGCAACTGTGGATGATTTGCTCAAACCGGCCAACAAAGCCAAACTTACTAAGATTTTAACTTACCACGTTGTTCCTGGTTCGGTTTTATCTACTAGCCTGAAATCCGGCGATGTTAAAAGTGTTGAAGGCACCTCGCTGAATGTGGCAGTTAGCGCAGGCAAAGTTACTGTCAGCGGCGCTAATGTTGTGAAAGCTGATATCAAAGCTAGCAACGGCGTTATTCACGTAATTGACAAGGTATTGATGCCCCCTGCTTCAACAAGGTAGGACTAGCGTTTTTTGCATCAATTGATGTCAGATTCGGTTAAATGAAAGCGAAATAAGGACACAACAATGTTGTGTCCTTATTTGTATGGCAGGCAATTCAGAATTAATAGACATAAAGCTTTAGCTAGCTGCGGGTACTTACAAAAATAGCTGCCAACCCTTACCTCGATAGCCAAAATCGAAGATTTCGGGATGGAGAATTTCTGCTAAAATTTCTAACGAATCAACCAATCTCGGCCCCGGCCGATTAAAGTAAGAATTGCCGTCAGTTATGTAAACTTTCCCCGTTTTTACTGCTTGCAAATTAGCCCATTCTGCGTATTTAGTTATCTGCATTGCTTCACTGCGAGTGCGGCTTAAATCAAAGCCGCAAGGCATGAAAATAATTACATCGGGATTAGCTTCTACTAGGGATTCCCATTTTAACCAAGGGGAATGTTCGCCGACAATTCCAAATAGCGAATTGCCTCCCGCCATTGCCACTAATTCGGGAATCCAGTTACCCGCCGCCATCAAAGGTTCAATCCACTCGATGCAAGCTACTTTGGGAAGTCTCTCTTTTGTGGTAATAATAGAGGATGCTTGTGTTTTCGAGGTAATAGCATCGATGCGGGATTGCAAAAGGTCGATCGCACTTTTGCCATCTACGCCCAAAGCATCAGCAACTCGCTGAATATCCGTCCAGATTTCTGCTAGCAGATTCGGCTGCAAAGAAATAATTTCCGGCTTGCTATTTACCAGCGTGCTTACTGCTTGTTCAACCTCTGTAAGAGAACAAGCGCAGACTTCACATTGAGCTTGAGTAATAATGTGAGTCGGCTGCAATTTTTCCAAAGTCTCTATTTCTACTTTATACACGCTCAGCGCATTTTGCAACAATTGTGTCACGCGGTTGTGAATTTCGCTGCTAGTTCCTTCGGGATTGAATTTAGGCTGAGTGCAAACAGGTAAATTTTGGATTTCTGGGGGATAGTCGCATTCGTGGGAACGGCCCACAATTGCATCGGTTAATCCTAAAAGTGCTACAATTTCGGTGGCACTGGGAATTAGAGAGACAATTCTTGGTTGGTTCATTGGTTTTCTGTTTTTTACCGCTTCGCAAGCACAGGCGGGACGCCCGTGCCACAATAAAAGGGATTGTTAAAGTTTTAAATTTTTTAAGTATTGCAAATCTTGCCATGCTTGAATGAGATTACCTTGCATCAGAGCGGCTACACCGTTTAAAACTCTAATTTCCGGTAGGTTAGAGTTGAGAGCTAGAGCAGGTTTTAAGGCTGTTTGAGCGGCTTTGGGATGCCACCCGTACAGGTGTACGAAAGCGAGATAGGCGTAAGCGTAAGGGTTTTTTGAGTCGAGTTGAGTGACTTTTTCTAAGGCGGCGATCGAACTTTTGACATTCTGCTGCAATACCCGAGAAAAGGCCAAAGCATAAGCCAATTCTAGATTATTTGGTTCCTGTTGCAACCGATATTCTAACGCTTGTTCCGCTTGCACGGTATAATCTTGAATTGGATCGTACTGATTGATGCGCCCAATCTGCTCGAAGACTGGTTCTAAACCTGGCAATCCTTTGGGTAAATTAACCGCCATCGCCCGCAATTGAGTCACCAAATCTAACTCAGGCTTATCTGTATAATCCTCGTTTCCAGGCTCTGCCTGAGAACGCATATCCAGAGGCTCTGCCTCGATTTTAACACTCACTGCCGGCACATTAATCGGATAAGTTTCACCGGTTTTCCGATTTAGATAAGTAGCTTGCAGATTGTATGTTCCCGGTGCAATATTAGCAGGAGGAAGCATCGCGGTGCGATCGACAACTTGAAACCCGACAGCAAATTTATCCGCTTCCAGCATCCCCGGATGCAAAGTCGCCTGGGCGATCGCGCGATCGTGTAAAATCCTGAGAGTCTGTCCCGGTGGAATATCGCCAGACTGCTGATTTTGCCACGTTACCAACACTAAACCAGACTGCAACTGCTGCCAAGGCCCAGACCAAGTATAAGTAACCGGCAGCGGGACTCCGGGAACTGCTTTTGCCGCGACAGTAACTAGATCTAATTGTACTTGCGATCGCGCTTCATGCAACGGCTGTATTTCGACAGGCTGCACTCGCTTGCGATAAAGATTTAAATTAGTATAATCTGGCAAAACCCAAGTTTTATCTAACTCAAATTTATCACCTTTTTCAATCGCGGTTACGGCTGCACTTTGAGCTGTTTTAATGCGTTCGCGAATCGAACCTTGCGGACCACTTTTGGTGACGAACCAAGAGAGCGATCGCACATCTTGCGGCACTTGCTTTAAATTCGTTCCCACCTGCCGCCCGTAAACCTGAAAATTCGCCAAAGCACCGTAAAAATTCAAATTATGCTGGTTAATTTCCGGCGTCGAAGGCAACACGCCTAAAGTAGATTGCAAATAAGGTTCCCTATCAATAATTTCGGCAATTACCTCTCGGTGCGGCCAGTCTTTCCCCAAATAAGGATAGTTAGAATTTCCGGGACTGATAATTTGAACTAAGCTATGTCCAAAAGCACCTCCCAGCGGCCAGATATGGAACAGCATCGCCAGAATTGCCAAGCCAATTGTACCCCAGCGAATTTGTCGTCCCCACCGAGAAGGCCACAGCGTTAAACAGTAGGCTAAGAAAATAGATAAAACTGGCAAATAAGGTATCACATATCGGTCGTCTTTGTTGATATTTAGAGAATTAATTAAATAAGCTCCTCCCCAGAAAACAGCCAGCCAGCGACAGGAGTTGAGATGCAATATTGACGAACTATCTTGCCTGCGACGCCAATAAAGTATCAATCCTACTAAGGGAATAAGTAACAGAGGCCAAGAAATGTGTTCGGGTAAGTGTTGACCGTAGTAAATCCAAGCGTCGATCGTATTGATGCCCGGATCTCCTTCGGCGATCGCAGAATCCAGCGTTGCCCGTTTTCCCCCGGTCAAAATTAACAGCCAATTGGTTTTCGCCCAGGGCCCAAACACCGCCGCCGACAGCAACAAAGCACCAGTTAATTGACCTAATCTTCCCCAAGCTTTTTGCCGCACAGCGCCCACAGCCAGCCACACAATCGGGGTAAATAGAAATAATACGGTAGTGTGTTTAACTAATATTGATAAACCGAGAGAAATTCCAAAGGCGATCGCCCAAAAGAAAGATGACGCGGAGAGTGAGGGAGTGTGGGAGGGGGAGAATTTATACTTTTTCTTTGTTCGTTCCTCCAACTGAGCTCTATCGGTTACATCCGTTAAATCCGTTGCCGAACTTCCTTCTTCCTTCTTCCTTCTTCCTTCAGAAGCCTTCCACATTGTCAGACAATAGAAAGCAAAAGTAATCGCAGCAGTGAGGGGATAGTCGAGTAAAAATTGCAAGCGGAACCGATAAAGTCCCGGTAACAAAACGCAAATTGCAGCGGCCCACAAACCGACTTGCCGGTTAAATAATTGGACGCCCAGACTGTAGACTGAGGCGAGGAGAATTGCACTAAATAATAGATGAACGAGGGTTGCCCGATCGCCCCCAGTACCGAAAACCTGAAGAAACGGAACCGTTAAGATGTATGCCAAGGGCGGAATTTTCGTCGAAAGCAGCCAGAAGTTTGTCCACCACTCCCCGGAAAGCCACTGAGGATGCTGCAACGCCTGCAAGTATTTCAGGGCGCTAGTCAGGTAGTCTGCTTGATCCCACGCCGGGACAGATCGATCGAGGGCAAACCAGAGGCGATCGCTAATTGCCCCCAGCAGCCAAATTATGCCTAAGACAAGCAGACTCTTGCCCTCGCTGTCCCGATGTTGCTGTGCCATTGCGATTCTTGGATTTTAGGTTGCAGCTTTTAGCTTACAGGCGGGCGGTTCCGGGCGAGCGAAAATTAATTTGAAAAAGTGCTTGCTAAATTCTGTATGTGTCTGCTAAGATAGTAAAGCGCGAAAAAACAAGCCGGGATAGCTCAGTTGGTAGAGCAGTGGACTGAAAATCCACGTGTCACGAGTTCAAGTCTCGTTCCTGGCATCGCAAAGCCCTCACAAAGTTGAGGGCTTTTTTTTAGGAAAAATGCGGGCAATGCAGCTAATCAAAATGTAGGTTGGCCGGTGGCGGAGTGACAACCCCGCCGGAAACCCAGACAGAGCTGATATTTGACCGACTTGTGCTAAAAAAAAGATAGCTCGTATCAATTCCGGTTGCACGAGCCAGATGACTGTTGACTGTTGATTCGGGGTCGAAAAACTGAATGATGTTGAGTGTTGAATGTTGACTCGATTTTACGCCCGACGATAAAGCGCGGATTTGATATCAGACAAAAATTACACTTGAGTATAGTTGTCAGATTAATAAGTCCAGTTTTGCTTGGTCTGCAAGCTATAGGTTCCATCTTTCACATTCACCCGCTCAGGAATCAGATCTAAATCTTTAAACATATTTGCCTGGTGCTGTAGGGCCGTGAGCGATTGGTCGTCGATCGGGATAATAGCGCGTTCGGCACTACGTTGCTGTAAAGTTTCTACAATGGATGGATCTATTTGATGGTGTTCTGCCAATCGCAAAGCAGCTTCTAATTCCTGTTTCTTAGCCCAAGCTCCCGCTTCATTTACCTCTTCTAAAATCACCTTGAGCAAGTCGGGATAGTCGCGTACCAACTCTGGAATCGCGTAGTAATAGGTGGGAACTTCTAAAGAGGCTTTGTCACCAAAGATGCTCTCTAAGTCTGCAATCGAGCGCCCTGGATAAGCACTTCGGACTTGAGTTGTCGTGTAGGGAACCCAAATCACCCAAGCATCGACCTCACCCGCGCGGAATAGGGGCAGCGCCTGTGGCTGGGTCAGATAAATTGGCTCAATGTCACTAAACTCTAATCCCACTTTTGCCAGTGCTCGCACCAGCACATAATGAGCACTTGAGCCTTTGTCAAAAGCTATCTTTTTACCCTTCAGGTCGGCAACCGTCTGAATTGGCGAATCTTCTGGTACTAGAATCGCTTGACCTTTGGGAGCAGTATATTTTTCTTTAGCCACCCGCACAAACACATGATCTGCTGCTTGCGAGAAGATGCTGGCCGTACCACCGCCGCCACAGAAATCGATCGTCCCATTGCTTAATGCTTCTATCAGAGCAGAAGCTGATAAGAAGCTTGTCCAAGTAACACTCAGCCCAAATGGTCGCAAACGGCTTTCGAGCCAACCTTTAGCACGCAGGACTTCCAGATTTGTCATACCCTCTGGATAACCGATTTTAAGTTGCTTGAGCCGCCGCGCTTGCTCAGCTAAGGGTGTGTTGCCCGATTGAGCAGAACGTTTAGAGAACCAGCGATCCAAAACTATACAGAAAATGATGCCTCCCACAAACAGTCCCACAGTTTCCAGTACCCGAGTTGTTGACTCTTTAGGTAGTGTGGTCTGATTTACCTGGCTGACTAGAGGGGAGAGTACATTGCCAGAGGCAGAAGCGGCAACAACATGACTCTCAAAAGCCAGACTCAAGACCAAAATCGTGGCAAGACTGAGGCAAAATCGCAGTGCAAACCGATAGGCAAGCGATCTGGGAATGACCGCTCTTAGCGATCGTAAGATATTTTGACCTGTGCCTCTAGGCAGACGGTCAATCAAACGGCTAATCATAATGACTCTTTTGATAAACACAGGTGATGGACGCTGGATCGATTGAAGATGGGGGATCGAGTCAAAGCACCGCTTGATACGGATAAACTACCAGATTTGCTCGCTCGTTACGCCCCAATAGGGGATACTCACACTATCCTATAGACATTGTGGTAATTTGTACAATGGTTGAACGATCGCTCGTTTCGGCGATCGGATAGGTGTTAAGTGAGGAATGGTAATGGATTGGTTAATTGCAACGCTTAAGATCGGGCTAGCTGCTGCTGTGGCAACAACGTTTGACGACAATATTTATCTGACGGCCTTCTTCAGTGAAGTTAATCGTACTTTTCGCCCTCAGCACGTTGTGGTTGGTGAGCTTCTAGGGTTCACAGTATTGATGATGATGAGTTTAGTTGGTTTCATACTGGGGCTAGCAATTCCCTCAACTTGGACGGGGCTACTGGGGATTTTGCCGATACTCATTGGCTTGAAAAATTTACTCAATCTTAATAAGGATGATTCAGCAGAAGATAAATCAGCAAATCTGAAAAGAAACTCTAAATTTCGCGGATTTGATTCTAGAAAGCCATCGCTGTGGGAAATAATTCGCGATCCGCAGACTTATCGCGTTTCCGCAGTCACGATTTCTAACGGTGGTAACAATCTTGGCATCTATATTCCCCTATTTGCTAGTAGCAGCATTCAAAATCTGGCTGTGATCGTACCGATTTGCTATTTTATGATTTGCTGCTGGCTGTTTATGTCCTATACTCTAACGCATCTACCTGGTATTGCTTTGGTACTCAGCCGTTATGCGAGCAAGTTTTTCCCTTTCGTGCTGATGTGGCTGGGTTTCAGAATTCTGATGGACAGCGAATCCTATCGTCTTTTTCTACCGAACGCTTGACAGACAAAGGCGATCGAAGCATTGAAAAAATCCCTGACAACAGTACCATTCCCTACAATAAATGAAGAAAAAAGACTTTAACATTATAGAATAATACAAAAAAAGCGAAACCGTAAATCCCAAATTAGTGGTCTATCAATTTAATCTCTTTGCCATTCCCGATCTTGCAGTTTTTTTTGAGGCAGTAGCGACGTGGCTTCAATTTCTTGCCGGATTGCTGTTGTGACTTCGCAGTTACTGTTCAAGCAATCGATCGGGAGTGGAACGGAAATCCACTTGTCACGAGTTCAAGTCTCGTTCCTGGCATGGCAAAGCCCTCACAAAGTTGAGGTTTTTTTTAGGAAAAATGCGGGCAATGCAGTCAATTATCGAACTCGATTTGCCTAAAAGTTTAGCTAACGAGATTGATGAATCTGTTCGACCTGAATATTTAAAGCTGTTGAGAAGCGTTCAGCCTCGCCGAGAATAGTTTTGAGAGTGAATTATTTAACTGTCTTATTTTTGATTGAGGTACGACGCTAATTCTGGAATTTCACCGGCGCGCTGCCACTCGGCTTCCCCGCGCCGCACTTTGGTTCGGGCTGTGATTTCCTGAACCTCCCATAATTGCAATCTCGTATAGGGCCCTTTGGCTTCACCGCTGCGAAACACGTACCATTGAGGAACTTCAGAAGTTGGCTGGGTCGATCGTCTCACAGGCTTCATCCGATTCATTCCAGTTGTCGCTTTGATTGAGTGCCAGTTGCGTAAGTCGTGTTTAACTTTTTATGTTGAAAAAGGATTGAGATTAGGATGAGGCTAATCTTTTCCAGGAATAACAAGTTTTTGACTTACAACCGCAGATAAACACAAATGACCGCAGAGGGATATAGGCTTTGGCAGCATTCTTAAAAAATTCTCTAAATCAAACCCCACTCTTTTTCACCATCACTTCCACCTTTTCCGTCGTCCATTCCTCACTCGCATCAATCACAACCGTAATCTTTCGTTGAGGGTTATTTTCATCCACAACTGCCGCCAATAATTGTTCCAACGCATTGGTCGGTTTTTCCTTCCCAAATCCTTTCCGAGATTGGTCTAACGGTGGCAATTCCAAACACTGAAAATTCGTACCATCCACCGTCGCAAATACTTTAATAATATTTGCGGCTTCCTCATAATTTTGTGGTAATGATAGTTTGAGTTCTCTTCTTATATTTTGTCCGGGTTCTACCACATCATAAGGAACACCGTCGGGATAGAATTTTGAAATACTAAAATCCGCATCAAGGTTCAAGGCAGTAATATTTAAAGTTCGATTAGATTCATTGCGAATTATTAAGTCAACACGTTTTTCCTCTTCTTCCAATACAGGAACTTTACCATCAGCATTCAAAACTACAGGTTGCCGCTTAACTGATTTAACCACTTCAACCTTAAGTTTACCATTTAAGCTAGCAAAAGCATCCTCGTTATCCAAATCTAAAATAGTCTCATATCTAGCAACATGGATTAATCGATTAATTAGCTTTTTAGATGCTTCTGGTTCATCGACTTTAATCGAAAAAAGAAGATTTTTGATTAGCTCCTTATTCTCATCTAAAATTATATATTCGCCATCTGAAGTAAGGGAAACAAAATAATCCACATTTTCATTTTTTTCTTCGTCCGAGCAGAATTCTATCCAACGATGACCTTCAACTTGTGTTTTCACCTGTTCAAGAATTGTAGGAAGTAATGCAATATTGACACCCGGAAATGGTGGTAACGGGTCAGGCAGAATAACTCTAACTTTGCGAATTTGCTTTAACCCTGGCGATACATAAACAGCAGGAGAACCAATTTCAATCGTTCCTTCTGCTACTTCTACTAACTTAGGATGGAGGCTTCTAAGGCCAGGTATTTCTATTACTTCTGCCCAACAGTCTGATGCTCCCAATTCTACAACTTTAACTCTCATGATGCGGTTTTCGCTGTTCTGAAAATCTATCGTTCTGAATGTATAAATCTCAAATTCATCCCCTTTTGTAATCCCGCTCGCTTGTCCCATTTGTAGCTGAACTCGGTTTTTCTTTATATCTACTTTCATCACCGGCACCTTACGGCTAGCACCAACAGACTGACCACCAAAAAAAGTGCGTTCAGTCTCTCCCATCAACATTGGTGTTTGTCGTTCAAATTCGTTGTGAACTTGATTAGAAATTTGATTGAACAGAGCCTCTACAGAAATTTCTGTCCCGTATTGCCGCAAAGCTTTTAATAAAAAATAAGTCAAAGCGCCGTTGCGTTCCGTCCCTTCAAAAACCTTTTCATAAGCAAATTCATGATCCCGACAAGCAGCGATTAAGGTATAACCTTTCGGTTCGGGTAACAAACCATTAACAACAGTAATATTGCGGCTATTTTCTGTTGAAGTTTGCCAATTTTGGGCTAATTCCTGAAGCGGGGCGACTAAACTATCCGTAGGTCGAGGAGTGGTGTCAATAAACCCTTCCCCGCGAATCCGGTCATCTCCGCTCATTTCTCTCGTTGCACCACCGGAATGACAGCTATCGAGTACGAGGGTGACAACCAACTCTTTTTCCACCATTTCTTCCAGCAATTTAGCAAATTCTATATCGCGCAAATAGCGGGAATTAGGTTGACCTATATCTGTCGGAACTAACGCTTCATCTAAACCCCCAAAACCCTTGAGGCTTTCAAAAATTGTTTTCGCCCGTCCCCCGTGACCAGAGTAGTGAATATAGACTTGATCTTGCGGTTGGGCTTTGGCTGTTATTTCTTTGAATTTAGCAACCATATTTTCATAAGTGGGTAAAAGTTCCGGGGGTTCTTGGGGTTGGTTGGGAGTGTCGGAAGCTGTAGCGGTGAGTTTAATGATTTGGTCGGAGGTGAGATTGAAGGTGTCTTTTAAATAGGTTTCGACGTGGTTAATATCTTGAACGCATCCCCGCAAGTTTTTGTAGTAGTTACCTTCTGGTAAGCGATGGGGAAAATAGAAATCGATACCGATAAGGAGGGCGTAGAAGTTAGGGGTTTGGTTATTCATGGTTGATGGTGGGTAAGGGGTTTTAGAAAGGTTTGATTTTTATATGAGGTTGAGGTGGGAGTTTTTATGCAGTTTTTGAGATTAACTTGTTATTTTAAACAAACTTTCTGGCAAAAGCCTATTGATTTGTGGGAATACCATCGCACAGATGCCTGTCGCTATCGCTAACATTGGGACTGCTTTCTAAATAGCCACGTACCCAGTCACAACCACCCTTGAGTAAATCATCAAAATCGAAATTCCATAAAATTATTGTTTTGTCACGGCTGGCGGAAGCCAAAGTCTTGCCATCTGGACTAAATGCGACGCTAATGACCCAATTGCTATGGCCGGCAAGGGTGGCAATCGGTTTTTGGCTTTGCAAGTTCCACAGTTTGATGGTCTTGTCACCGCTGGCGGAAGCCAAAGTCTTGCCATCTGGACTAAATGCGACGCTATAGACCCCATTGCTATGGCCGGCAAGGGTGGCAATCTGTTTTTGGCTTTGCAAGTTCCACAGTTTGATGGTCTTGTCACCGCTGGCGGAAGCCAAAGTCTTGCCATCTGGACTAAATGCGACGCTACTGACCGCATCGCTATGGCCGGCAAGGGTGGCAATCTGTTTTTGGCTTTGCAAGTTCCACAGTTTGATGGTCTTGTCATAGCTGGCGGAAGCCAAAGTCTTGCCATCTGGACTAAATGCGACGCTAATGACCAAATCGCTATGGCCGGCAAGGGTGGCAATCTGTTTTTGGCTTTGCAAGTTCCACACTTTGATGGTCTTGTCACCGCTGGCGGAAGCCAAGGTCTTGCCATCTGGACTAAATGCGACGCTAGAGACCCACTCGCTATGGCCGGCAAGGGTGGCAATCGGTTTTTGGCTTTGCAAGTTCCACAGTTTGATGGTCTTGTCACCGCTGGCGGAAGCCAAGGTCTTGCCATCTGGACTAAATGCGACGCTAGAGACCCACTCGCTATGGCCGGCAAGGGTGGCAATCGGTTTTTGGCTTTGCAAGTTCCACAGTTTGATGGTCTTGTCACCGCTGGCGGAAGCCAA
>NZ_JAUBUI010000117.1:0-15112 GCF_036705385.1 Microcoleus sp. B3-A4
CATTCTCTCCTGGCGCGGTGGCTCTAGTTCTTCTTTTGCCACCGTTCTCATCTTTGGTTAGTCTAAACTACAGTTAATCAATCCTGTACATTTAAAAAATTGGTTTACTAAGTGTTGCTACTGTACCTCTTAACATCGGGAACCGGGGTAAGTTTTTTTGAAGATGCGATCGCAGTTGCACCTCAAAACGATTAGTTACGATGTGTTTGCTTTTTTATTTTTTACTTGTGAGCACCCATAATTCACAAGAAACTTTTAAATTTCAACCATATAATACTTCTTCTACAGGCGGCGTGGCATCTGTGGGGTCGAACTGTTTGATTTTCAAAGCTTGCAGCAAAAACAGCCAGATATAAAGCGGATTCAAAAAAACATACCGCTGCCAGAGGCGCTTGGGTTCCTTAATCATCCGAAACAGCCATTCCAAACCTATCTTAGATAAAAACTCAGGAGATTTAGCCAAATTACCCGCATGAAAATCGTAAGCAGCACCTACAGCAATCAGCGGCATTGATAAGTCGTCCCGGTATTCGTAAGCCCAGACTTCTTGTCGCGGACACCCCAAACCGACAAAAGTAATTGCTGCACCGCTGTTGCGGATTTGCTGTGCAATTTCTTGCTTCTCTTGGGGCGAAACTTGCCTAAATTTAGAAGGCTGAGTTCCAGCAATAATTAACTTGGGAAAACGCTGGCAGAGATTGCGAGATAAAGCTTCCAGTACAGAAGCTTGAGAGCCGTACAAATAGATAGGTAATCCTTCTTCGGCGGCACGTTCGCAGATTTGTAACATCGCATTCGGTCCGCAAACTCGATCGGGCAATTCCGTATGGTAGAGCCAATTTAACGCCCACCTGACCGGCTGTCCGTCTGGCAATACTAAGTCAATGTGATTAATCCGATAACGATGAGTGCTGTCCAGAACCCCAGTCATTACCCCGTGAACCGCTAGAGCAGAAACTGACATTGGTTTTCCGGCGCTGGCTGCCGCAATAATTTTGCTAACAGCCGCTTCATAATTAACGGCATTAACTAATATGCCGAGTACATTCTTTTTCCCTTTATCAATCATGGAACACCTCTTTAAGCCAACGCTCACAGTTACACTCATAAATCTCCCCTAAGATTTGTTTAAGATTGTATTCTTCAATCTTTTACAGAAATTCCCAGCCCATTCTTTTTGTCCCTATCAATTCTCCGACTCTTCTTTCAGCCAACGTTCGCGGTTACATTCATAAATCTCCTGTAAGATTTGTTTAACGTTATATTTCATTTTCCAGTTGGGATAGTGACTGGAAAATTTGGAATTGTCGCTAATCCACCAAATGTGATCGCCAATGCGATTTCCTTCAGCATAAGTCCAATTAAATTTGCGTTCTGCAATTGCCTCGCACATCTGGATCGCTTCTAACATCGAACAATTGCTGTACCTGCCTCCTCCTGTATTATAAACTTGGGCGCTTCGGGGAGCTTTATAAAATTCATAAAATGCCGAAATTAAATCTGCGCTATGAATGTTATCGCGAACTTGCTTGCCTTTGTAGCCAAACACGGTGTAAGGAATTCCCGTGACAGCACACTTCATCAAGTAGGCGAGGAAGCCGTGCAATTGAGCGCCCGAGTGATTGGGACCCGTCAAACAGCCGCCGCGAAAACAAGCGGTATTCATATTAAAATATCGACCGTATTCTTGAACTAAAATATCAGCAGCTACCTTAGAAGCACCAAACAAACTGTGCAGGCACTGATCGATTGACATATCTTCCCGAATGCCGCTTTCGTAAGTATGGCCGGGTTCAATTTCCCACCTATGTTCTAATTCAATTAAAGGCAAACTGTTAGGCGTATCGCCGTATACTTTATTGGTAGAAGTAAAAATGAAAACCGCTTTAGGACAGTACAAGCGAGTTACTTCTAGAAGATTGAGAGTGCCGTTAGCATTGACGGTAAAGTCTATTTTCGGAGCACGAGAAGCCCAATCATGGCTGGGCTGGGCTGCGGTGTGAATTACTAATTCTATCGACTCGCCGTACCGCTGAAAGATATTGGTAATCGCTTCATAGTCGCGAATGTCCACATCTAAGTGATAATACTTGGTACCTAAGGACTTTTCAAGCAGTTGGCGGTTCCAGTTTGTAGAACCATCAGCACCAAAAAAGAACTGGCGCATATTATTGTCGATGCCAACTATATCTAAGCCTTGTTTGGCAAAGAACTTACACGCCTCAGAGCCAATTAAACCTGCCGAGCCAGTAATGATTGCAACGCCCACGTTTCACCGCCTGAAAAAATATAGTTTTCTTTGTTTTGCTTGATCGAAACAATCAGAAGTTATCCGAATTTTCGATAGACTATATCTTCGCACAATTGAGCAAAGAATTCGCCTTTAACATCCCAATCATATACTTCCCGGACGTGATTGCGACCTGCTTCACCTAAGCGCGATCGCAACTCGGCATCGCTGGCTAAATTAGTGATCGCCTCCGCTAGACCCTGCACTGCCTGTTCTGGATTGTAACCAGGTACTTTTACCCCCGTTTGCGCCGTCACTTGAGTAGCAGGCCCTCCCAGATCCAAGCAGATGATGGGACGGCCCGCCGCCATCCCCTCCAAGCAAGTCCAGCCACCTGAATCGTGCAAGCTAGGGTGAATAAGTACATGAGACTCCCCTAGCTTACCCAAAGTTTCCTCGCGTGGCAGCCTCCCCCACAACTTAACTTGAGAGGCAATGCCCAATTCTTCCGCTAGAAACTGAAGGCGATCGCGTTCCGGGCCATCCCCCAGCAGCCAATATTCGGCATTCGGCAAGTTAGCTTGGGCAAAAGCCCGCAACGCAAGGTGATAGCCCTTCCAGTGCAGCAGCCGCCCCATACTGATGAACCTGATCGGGGAAAGCCCTGGCATCTGGCACTCTCCCAGCCTCGCCATCTCTTCCTTCGACAGACAGGCCTCGGAAAGGACCTGCACCTTTTTAGCACCCATCGCCCCCACCCGCTTCGCCGTGTCCTCCGTTGTAGCCAAAGCTAAGACGCTTCTCCGAGCCGTCATCCTGGCAAAGGGATCTCTCTCACCCACGCGCTGCCCCCAGTCTCGCGCTGTTTCGTAAAGTTTTGCCTTAAAGCTAAAATCTTCCCAAAAAGGTTTGGGGGCTGCTTCGCCACCGCCCACAGGCCCCCAAATAAAAGGAATAGGCAGCAGCGAGATGAAGCTGGGCGACCAAAATTTAACGTAGGTGACGTGGCGGGCGATGTCGAAATTAATTTGGCGGTGGAGCTGGCGCGCCTCTAAATAAGCCAAAATTTGCCACAGGTAATAGTGCAATTGCAGCCCTCCCTGTCTACCTTTAAAGTTTTCGCTCCAGCCGAAAGGCTCAATGTAGACAAAGTGCAGGTTAGGGTTCGGGTACGTGGCGAGGAAGGCTTCAATAGCGGTACGGTAAAAGGTGCGAGTTAGTACCCAAACTTCTTGATGCTTGGCGGCTTCTACCACCGCATTCCAGCCCACTCCTTCCTCAGATCCTTGTCCGGGTTCGCAGGCAAAGGCAGATAAAAGAATTTTCATCAACTTTTCTCCAATACTAGCGACGTCACATCTGCTATTAATTTTGCAGCCTTTTCTGGTGTATGTTCAGCGATCAATTGCTGGGATTTTTGCCCCATCATCACTAACTTTTCTGGGCAATCAATCAAGTCCCGCATCGCGTTTGCAATACCTTCCGACTGATAGGGATCAAAAATATAACCATTTTCACCTTCAACGATCATTTCGCAAGCCCCAGCCCATTTTGAACACAAAATCGGCTTACCAAATGCCATCGCTTCTAGCACCACCATTCCCCAAGTATCTTCTAACGTAGGAAAAACCAACACATCAGCTTCTAGAAAATAAGATCCCAAGTATCCGTATTCTATCCACCCTGTCCAAACAATTTGTTTTTCTAAACCCCATTCTTTTGTAAGTGCTTCTAGTTCCGGTCGCTGTTCTCCGTCTCCAACGATAATGACTGTGTAATTCGAGTATCCCTGGCTTTGCAAAATTGTGCAAGCTTCTAAGAGATTCTTAATCCCTTTGCGAGAAATTACTTGACCGACGCACAGAAAAATGGGGTGGGGAAATGACAAGGATACAGACTTATTATTTTCTAACTTTTGTACCAAAGCTTTAGCATCAGGAACCATGTAAGGTTTAGCAAAGATATTACTTTCTGCCGCCCCAATCACTTCTACCAAATATTCTTTACCTCGGCGACTATTAGAAACAAAAGTATCAGCAAATTTCCCCATCCAGCGTCGAATAGTCGAGCGCACCTTAGAATCTCGAAAGTCTACATTCGGGGAACTACTTTCATAAACTAAAACCAGTCGCCATTTCCCTAGAGGCTTAAAGATTATAGCTACCAATGTCCAGATCGAAAATCCACTAGCAAAAATGACTTGGGGTTTAAATCTCAATAGAGGAAAAACAATCCTAGGAGTAGCCTTAATATAACCACGACTGTACCCAGTTTCTATCTTTTGGGTGGTGATGAATTCAGTATCTCCCACAACTTGGACTACTTCTGTACCAGGAGCTTCCGGATCGTAGCGAGGCCAGAGGCGACCTGTATAAAAAATCGTGTTCGGAATTAGTTTTTTGAGCTCATGTAAAACCGGCGGCCAATAGGCCCCAAATTCTGCCGAAGGAACGAGCCAAGCGATGCGAAATTCATTTTTTTCAACCATCCTATTCACCTTGAGTTTTGTTTTTAGTCAATCCCAGTTTACTCAACACTGAAAGCCAAACTAACCTGCGATAAGGTAGCAGCCAATAAATTGACCACAACCAGCCACCATGCCGCTGAGTAAATACTTTCCACTCTTGAGGCGGCTGCAGGGTAGTATCTTTGAAGGATAAACCTTTCGGTTTGCTCATTTTATCTAATCCTTCACTTAAATTATCAGCAGCCGTTTTGGTCACCTGGGGGTTGAGAGAACAAGTGCCTAAATAGCCAGGAGCAATCCAAACTGTACATCCTTTCTGTCTGGCTCGTAAACCATAATCCCAATCGCCAATATAATGGACAAAAGCTGGATCGAGGTTGCCGACCATTTGCACAACACTGCGGGGAATTAATACGCAGTTGCCGTGCATAGTATCGCACCTCTGAGGCTCTTTTGTTGGTTCGAGGATACGATATCGAAAGGGATGCAAAGGGTTATTTCGCACCACACCACCGTATGTTGTTTGACCCGTTTCGGGGTCGCAGGTTGAACCGCCAATGATGGCTTTTGTTTCTCCTTTTTCTGATAATTTTTGAGTGGTTTCTAGCAAGACACTTACGGTTTGTGGATAAATAAGAGTGTCATCATTTAACCAGAGGTAGTAGTCGGGATCATTTTTCATTGCTTCGCTGAAAGCCCCACGCATTCCCCCGTTCCAAAATAAGTTCCCATCGCCGGAAAAAATATTGACTTGAGGATAGATTTGACGAACTGCCTCGCTAGTGCCATCGGTACTGGCATCATCGACTAAATAGGCTAAAATATCAACACCGGCTGGAAGTGCCTGTTTAAAAAGGGCCTCTAGGCAAGCCAATGTTTTTTGTTTGCGATTGAAGCAAGTTAAAAGGGTGGCGATTTTAGTACAGTTCATTATTCTCAATTAAGTGGTTTTTAACCATAGCCAGGTAAAATTTACTACGTAGAATCTGATTTTTACTTTGGAGTTGACATAACCTCGTTAAAAATAGACAAATAGCGATTTGCTTGGATGTCTAAGGTAAATTCTTGTTCCACTTTCTGGCGGGCGCGAATACAAAGTTTTTGATGCCGATTGGGATCTTCTAAAACCCAAGCAATTCCTCGCGCTAAGTCTTCTGTTTCATAAGGTTTAGCTAAATAGCCATTTGAGCAGTGTTCGATCATATCGGGCAGTCCCCCAATATTAAATGCGGCGCTGGGGATGCCACAAGCAAGGGCTTCCATGACTGTATTTGGCAAGTTATCTATCACGGAAGGGGCGACAAAAATATCGGCTGCTGCATAAACAGTGGCTAGGGAAATATCATCTGCGAGTCTCCCCAAATAGTGAGTTTTAAAACCAAGTTCAATGGGATTTTCTGGTTCAGAAGAGCCAAAAACCAGCAACTCTATCCTATCTTTCCAGCCTGACTTACTGAGGCTTTGTAAAGCGGGTACTAGCAAGTTAAATCCTTTCCAGCGATCGCCCGTTCCACCTGCACTTCCAAACAGTACAATTTGTTTATCTTGAGGTAAATTTAGAATTTGTCGCGCCCATTGACGATTTATGGGTTTATACTTTTGAGTATTGATGCCATTAGGAATTACTTCAACTCTACAATCTTTGAATAAAGAACTAGAATTAGCGCATTTAGCTAACCAAATACTAGGGCTAACCAGAGTTAGGTTAAGATTTTTCCAAGCTTTAGCTTTCCGCTGCCACACCCAGCGTGACAGATCCGACTCTTTCTTACTGTGAAGTTGCGGACAGCTACCACAAGACTGAGTATAGCGCTCGCAATCTTCACTGTAGTGACATCCACCTGTAAAAGGCCACATATCGTGCAGCGTCCAGACTAAAGGTTGATTAAACCTCGGAATACTCTCTATTTGTAAATAACCGCCACAAACCCAGTGTAAATTAATAATATCAGGCTTGTTTTGGGAAATGTGGATATCTAGAGAATCGGGTAACCATTCTGTAGAAAAAATAACAGGCTTTCTCTCAGGGTAAAGTCGCAATGGCGAATTATATAAAGTTGAAATAATCTTGTCCAACTTATTGGTAATACTATTCTGTGAGGAAATTACACATGGATCGCGACTACCATTATTTTTTACGAGCATTTGCGAAGAAACACCAATCCCTTGCAAACCTTGTTGCAGTCGATAAGCGGCGCGGGCTGCCCCCCCTTCCGTATCAGAACTATTAACAATTACAACTTTCATTTTCCCTGCCTCTCCTCTAGATTTATAGCTGATTTTATCGGAATTGTTTCAAAAGTTTATCTACTTTTTTTTGTACCTTTTTTAACAACGGTGAATAGTAATCAAATAAAGTTTTTTGTGTAAAATTATCTGCTTGCATATCCCTAATTACAAAAGGCGGGTGTTTCATCGGAAATGTTATCGCTTCTATAGGCATATTACTATAAGGGCTCTTGACATCCTCCGTATTAGTTCCCCCTACACCATGTCCGATATTAGAAGCTAACTTAACATTCGTAAGAATATTCATACCATTTTGAATAAATTTAGCAAATGTCCACTGACAAGCCCAACTCTGTAATTTTTTTTCATAACAAATCTGAAAAATATTTTTCCCAGTTTTTACAGCATTGGAGTCTCCCAGTACATCCATCAAAAAATTACCATCCCGAATTTCCGGCCATAACTTCATATCTAAATCATAATGCTGCCAAGCTCGCCTCCAACTCGCCCAGCTCCAGCAGTGATTATAGCGAGAAAGGTAGTAACTATAATCAGTTCTTTTTCGCCCCAACTGAACATTTTGACCAGAGATTGACAGAATCCGCAGATCATCTCGGTAACCCTCCAGCAATTCTTCAGTAAAGCGGAAAAAAGTAGGATGAGGGAGACAGTCATCCTCAAGAATAATTGCCTCTTCACCTTGATAAAACACCCAATTCCTACCGCTAGAAACCTGCAGGCGACAACCGAAATTTACGTCTGCGTAATTCTTCAAAACTTCGCAGTCCCAATCTACTTGGTCAATAATAGCTCTAGCGGCAGCACATTCTTGATCTTCTCCCGGCCAATCTGGACATCTGCCCTCAGCAATTACTAGCAATTTGGGAGGTTTGACCTGACGAATCGCCTCAAATACTCTAGCCGTTGTATCTCGACGTTTGAAAATGATAAAAGCGACGGGTGTTTGGATTTGGTAATTGAACATTTTTTCAACTCTACTTTTCCTAGTAGTCTTCTACATCTGAATTAACAAGATCTGCAGTCATCTGCAATTTAAAATTAAACCACTTCTGAAGCATTACAGCAGCTATGAATGCCAGTGTATCATTGCTAGTCTGATAGGGCAAAAATCTATAGCGAAAACTAGCCATTCTCGGGTCACCTTCTTGGTATAAAATATCTTGGGCAAAATTCCCCCAACGCTCATCTATCAAATCAATTGTCATACCAGCATGAGCCGAAGGTAGCAACATATTAGAGCCGTGAAGACCAATTACTAAGCGACTTTCTGAATAAACACGGCATATTTCCTTTTCAATTTTTTCATTAAAAATATCCACTCTGTAATCTTCAATCCATTCTGGAAACTTAGTTTTTGTTCCCAAACCAGCTACGGCAAATTTTGCTTCTGGTACTTGCAACCTGATTTTCTCAAATAACTGCTTAATTTTTAAATTTTGCAATTGCAATGCCCTTTCTCGTTGATTTAGCTTTTTCAGAAGTCGGAACAGCCCACTGTTAAGTAATAAACGATCTTCCCGCCAAATAAAAGTAATTCTTGTTTCTGGTTCATCAAATTTGTGTTTTGGAACTCTAGTAAACCGCGTGATGTCAAACTGACTAGGATGAGAATGGGCTTCGCTGACATAAATTTCATCAAAGCGTTTAGTTTCTTCCTCAACAAACTCGGCGAAGCTAGGATAGTAAGTTTGACCATTTTTTAAAGAAATAGGTACTGTCCAGACTTCTGCAACTTCATCAGGAACCATCCACCTTAGAAACTTAGGAACTATCACAACTAACCCGCACTCAGAGTTGCATTCTAAGTGCCTTTGTGCATTTAGCAACTTGAGCAGAGAGTGACCATAAAGATGATCTATACAGTTTAAGATAATTGCCCGATTGCAGGGTTTAAAAAATTCCTTGACTATCTCAAGTTTATCTGGTTGAGGATTTTGGAGTGAATTGAGTAATGGTTTGCCTAACCATTCTTTTCTGTAAGCAACCGCCGCAAAAACTTCTTGTTTGATTAAATTAACTTGAAGGTAGTTTTTCACTCCATGACCGACTCTCAAATCGTCGATGATTTCGCTGCCACATCCCGCGCACTTACAGTCCAAAACAATATGCATCCCTTGCCACAAAATATTTTTGGCATTGAGATCTCTCCCGCAATAGGGGCACTTCGAGCGCTGTTCGATTTTAGGTTTAATTTGAATCACTTTACTAATCCTCGGATTCTACAAGCGGCCTTGTATAAGTTAAGGGATCGCCACATGAAATTTCCGAATGGGCGCAATTCCTTAATCAAGAAATTGACTAATATAATCACGTAAAAATAAGTTATAAGAGTAGCTGCTGTTGCTCCAAAAGCTCCATACTGAGGAATCAGCCAAAAGTTCAACGCTACATTAAAAATAGAGCCGACTACAGTCAAGTAAAGACCATAGCGCAACTGACCTTCTATGTTCAAATATGTACTCCGTGCTACTCCAAAGTTACTGCCAAATTGCGCCCAAACATAGAGAGCCAGTACCGCTGCTGACTTCGCATATTTCTCGCCGTAAAGCACATGCACTATCCACGGAGAAAGTAATGATATCGGTATCGCCACTGCCAACCATGAAAATATCATAATATCCGAGTAAATTTGAAATTTATTTAGATATTCTTCATAATTTGTCTTTCTCAAATTCGCTAATTTGGGAAAAATAGAGCTGGATATGATCATCGGCAAGAAATCGCAGATTTCCGAAATTTTAACAGCGGCAGCATAATAGCCCAGTTGAGCATTTTGATTCATCGCACCAAGCATTATCTGATCGGTTTTTGAGTACACATAAACTGCCAATGCCGACAAAATTATCGGCCAACTCTCCGATAGCAGTTCCTTACACCTTTCCCAACTGAAGTGCCAATCCTTAATTTTATTCCCCGTAAGCTTATAAAAATATACATAAGCTATTCCTACCAATGCCACCTCTCCCAATCGAACCCAGGCGAAGGCAAGCAGGGGGGCTTTAATTGTCACTAACCCAATTCTGACAGCAGCCACTAAAAAACATACCGAATTTTTAGCGAACACTGTATATTTTGACTGGATTTGGGACTGGAACCAAAAATTGATAGCCTCAAAAGCATTAAAGATAGTTCCTGCTGCGATGATACCTACCAGCCACCGAGTCAGAGTGTCGTTGGGCTTGAGTAGCGCAATCACGGTGACAGTTAACACCAAAGTGATGCAGCCACCAGTAAATTGAAGTCCGAAGGCAGTTCCCAGGGTTTCATTTTTGCAATCTGGGTCGCGAGCGATATTCCTCACTACCAGAGTACCCAACCCCATCGTTGCCACCGAACTAAACAGCGACACAAAGGCGATCGCGTAGTTGAGCAATCCAAATTGTGTCGGACCAAGATAGCGAGCCACCCAAAGGCCTACAAACAGGCCTAGACCCATCTGCAAGATTTGGTCAGTGAACAGCCAAGCTATGTTGCTGAGTACCTGGCGCAGACCCGGACCAAGCTTTTGACCTATACCAACCAACTTGTCTAACATCGGCAATTTTAAATTATTACCAAATAAAAATACACTTTTTGAACTTTTTGCAATCTAGCCCTAGTAGTAATGATTTATAGTCTATCATAAGACTAGCACTTATGCAGGAGTTAAACCAATCACCCTAACTACAACTTTTACCACTATGTATTCTAAAATTTCAAATACCATACGATTCGTTTAACCTAAATGAGTAATAATACTCATTTAGGTTAGTTTAGCTCATTTGCTAGAACAACTGATGAGATTTGTAGGTGGGGTTTAACCCAACTCCTATCCCTACAAATGCAAAGGTGAAAGCATAATCCCTAGTTTACTGGGTATTATCCACTATCCTAAAGCAGGATTAAAAGGCAGAACTGAACTACTGAGAGCCAAACTTGGTAAATGTTGAGCAAGCAGTCTAGACGTAGCGAAAGCAAAAAGGATGATAAGTTGGAGTTTAATATATGAAAACACCTGTGGCTTTTTTTGGATTTAATCGCCCTCATACAACAGAGAGGGTATTTGCAGCGATTCGGGAAGTTAAACCGCCTAAACTTCTACTCGTGGTTGATGGACCACGCTCTGATAAGCCAGAGGAAGCTGAAAAATGTGCTGAGGTTAGGGCCATAATTGAAAAAGTGGACTGGGATTGTCAAGTTTATACAAATTATGCTGAGGCTAATATGGGCTGTAAGCACAGGGTAGCTAGTGGGTTAGATTGGGTATTTAATACAGTAGAAGAAGCAATTATTGTGGAAGATGATTGCTTGCCAAATCCATCTTTTTTTCAATTTTGTGAAGAAATGCTGGATTTATATAGAAATGAACCCAGGGTAATGATGATTAGTGGGACTAATTATTTGGAGGAATGGAAATCCGAGGGGCAAAGTTATCATTTTTCTTATTATGGAGGTATTTGGGGCTGGGCTTCTTGGCAGAGGGCCTGGCAATTTTATGATATTAATATGCAGGCTTGGATCAATCCTGACGTGAAAGCAAAAATTAAAGCTATACTGGCTGATGAGACCCAGTATAAAATTAGAGCGCGGGATTTGGAAAATACTTTTCAGGGTAAGGTAGATACGTGGGATTTTCAATGGAGTTTTGCTCGCTTGGCTCAAGGAGGCTTGTCGATCGTGCCTTGTGTCAATTTGGTGGCTAATTTAGGTTTTGGGTTAGCGGCTACTCATACTGGAACTATCAATAAGGAAATAGCAGAAATGAAACAATTAGATTTAAGGTTTCCTCTTGAAATTAATGATAATTTGATGGTCGATCGAGAGTACGATCGATTAATGTTTAACAAACTATTTATCAGCCATGAGAGCTCGATTAATAAGGTAATCAAACACTTAAAAAAAATCCCCGCTAAACTCTGGTTAAAATGATTGTTGTAATGATACGAAATGTCACTGTCAACTTACTCTAATTAATGAAAAATAGGCTATGAAAACTATCTCAGTCTTGGATACCTCAATCTGTAGCTCTAATTTAGGAGACCAGATCATTATGGATGCAGTCAATAGCATTTTATATGAGATGTTTCCCGATAGACTATTTATTAAATTTCCTACCCATGATGTCATATCGAGCGATTCTTACCGCTTTATGAGGAAAAGCAGTTTAATTTTGGTCGGTGGGACTAATTTATTATCCTCTAACATGAACTCCTATAATCAATGGAAGGTCAGTTTAATGGACTCTCTATTTATTACAGATATTACGCTCATGGGTGTGGGATGGTGGCAATACCAAAATCAGCCTAATTTATATACCAAAATTTTGTATAAACGGCTATTAAGTAAAAAATATCTGCACTCAGTGAGAGACAGTTACACAGAAAAACAGCTAAAGTTGATTGGGATTAATAATGTAATTAATACTGCTTGTCCTACTATGTGGAAATTAACAGAGGAACATTGTGTCCAAATTCCTCAAGGTAAAGCAGAGTCAGTATTAGTTACTTTTACTGAGTATAATCAAAATCCTAGTTTTGATAAGCAGTTAGTGGAATTACTGAAACAGGAATATAAGTTAATTTATTACTGGACGCAACAGCCCAAAGATTATCAGTATATGAAAGATCTATGTGGCGAGCGAGCGATTTATCTTAATCCTAGCTTATCAGCTTTAGATAGGGCTTTGTCTCAGTATCCGGTTGATTATGTAGGGACACGATTACACGCTGGGATTAGAGCTTTACAATATAAAAGGAGAACTTTAATTCTGTCTGTTGATAATCGCGCTACAGAAATTTCTAAAGATACTAATTTGCCAGTCGTACAAAGAGATGATTTAAACAGTGTGGCTAATTGGATTAATGCTAAAGAAGAAACTTTAGTAAAAATCCCTTTAACAGCCATTAATGAGTGGAAAAAGCAATTTTTAGCTACTGTCAATAATTATTAGTTAACCTGTTATAAGCTGTCAAACATCTAAACTGCATTAACTAAGTTACCTTTATTTTTTACTTTTGGGTTCCATTTCATAATTAGTTCTCCTTCATTTAACCATTTATTTAACAGAACCTCTAGTTTTTCAATGGATTCAAATAATCTATTAGCAACATATTCCTTAGCTGAATGCCATACCAACTCAACTAAGTTGTAATCCGGGCTATACTTGGGCAGAAACTCTATGATTAGATTAGGCATCTCTGCTGCTATTTTATGCAAAATCTCTGCTTTTTTATGAAAACTAGCATTGTCCAAAATAATGACACACTTGCAGCCTTTATCTTGAAAATCTTCCGCTAAATGCCCTTCCAATATCCACTCTGCTCTTAAATCTCCATAAAAATTTCTCAGCACTGCATAAAAATTAGCAGAATTTCCAGATGGAATAAAATCTACCCATCTTTTCTTGTCTGAATACCTCACTCCACCCATGACATTAATACGGCCCTTTCTTCGGTCTCCTCTTTTCTTGCTTCGAGTCCCTTTTTTACACCAATTTTTCCTTCTAATTACTCTCAAACTAAATCCACTCTCATCCCAAAACCATATCTGTAGAAGAGCTGGAGATTCTTTTGCTATTCTTATATACTCAGCTAATTTATCTTTAAATAAGCTCCTCTCTACGGTATCTTGCTTAGACTCTAAGCTATATTTAGCCCAGAGGTAAACATACTTTTTTGATTTTAAAATCCTCCTTACTTGGGTACTACTCAACTCGATTCCTGTCTTCTCTCCTAAATATATTCGTAACCGTTCAGGGGGGATAGAAGAGAAATAGCCCAAAAAGGGGAGAAAATCTGATAAATTAAGTGACATGGAAGAAAAGCGCGTCAACCACTTAGAGCAGATACCGCCAGAAGATTGGGGGAAAACTCCAACCAGTGTCAAAAAACTGGTGGAGGCAATGGCGCAGCAAATAGAACAACAGGAAAAGAAACTAACCGAAGTCCTGACAGTTCAAGAACAGTTATAGGACTTACGCATTGACAGAATAACAAAATAGTGAATTGATAAAGATGGGTCGTTTACTTTCTAGGTATCGGACAATCAGAGAAATTACTAAACCATCGACAGCACAATGCAATCTAGACCTCTACACCTTATTTTTGCTGTCAGAGCCAAAGTTTGGGGGGTGCAGTCGGCTAGCAGAGGTATTAGGAGATGTTTCACATTCAGGGCGTCAACCGTTTTTTATTGAGAGAGAGATACGAACCGAAAGATTTATTCAACATAATAGATAAAATCCTTAACTTAGTAGGAGGGATACTAAGTGTAGACGATACAGTCATAGAAAAGATTTACAGTGATCCCAAAAATGCCGAATTAATCAGTTATTTTTGGTCAGGAAAAGCCCATAAAACTATTATTGGCTTAAATTTAATTACGCTATATTACAGCGATATTAATGGTAATTCAGTCCCAATAAATTACAGAATATATGACAAAAAGGAGGGGAAAACAAAAAACGATTATTTTAGAGAAATGGTGAGAGAAATAATAAACTGGGGAGTCAAGCCAAAAATAGTAACAGGAGATAGTTGGTATTCAGGAGTAGAAAACTTAAAATTTCTAAAAAACCAGAAATTGGGTTTTCTATTTGGGATTGAAAAAAATAGAACCGTCTCAAATGAGCCACAGAAGTATTGTCAAGTAAGCACTCTGGCTATTCCCGAAGAAGGATTAAGAACTCATCTGAAAGAATTTGGATTTATAAAGTTGTAAAGGTGCGACTTTAAAAAAGAAGACTCTAGACACTATATTTTATATCTGCCAGATGAGTCAAAAATCCCAGATATCAGCCGAAGTGAATTTATCACAATTCATGATACCCATTGGGGCATTGAAACTTTTCATCGAGCCATAAAACAAGTATGTGGAATTTGTCGGTTCATGGTTAGAGATACATTAGCAATCAAAACTCACATATTTTGTTCACTGCAAGCGTTTGTGAAATTGGAGTTTATGCGCTCTGAAAAAATAATTAGCAATTGGTATGAAGTACAACGGAATATGTTCACGTTAGTTGTACGCGAGCATATTTTTGCCAACCTTAGCAGTGATATCATTATCTAGAATTCATAGATGATGTTTTTTGTCAATGCGTAAGTCCTAAGTTATTAGAAAAAATTAATCGGACATCAGAAAACTCATCATCACCACCATCTTGCGACCCACCGGGATTTGGAAAA
>NZ_JAUBUI010000118.1:0-15065 GCF_036705385.1 Microcoleus sp. B3-A4
TTTCTTGCACCCTTACTACTTTTTTGGTCGGAAAATCCATACACTGTTTACTTTTCTCACTGATTCAGCAAGCCCTAATTATGGTTATGCTACCGGACATGATATCACGCAGGCTTTCGTGTTCCTACCACGGGAAGTTTTATTCTTATGAGCAAGCACCTAAAACTAAGGAGAACCCTTCACTCACGGCTAGAGGTTCATTATCCACTTGCTTTGGAGCAATGTTTATGCGGTTTATAGTCAATGTTTTATCAGAGGTAATTGCGTCATTTTTTTCACCATCACTTGGCGCATTAACTGTTGCCATTCCAGGGAATTAGTTAAACTTTCGGAATCTAGTTCCAACCCTTGGGCAACGGAAAATTTAGAAAAACTTTCTAACCAATTCATAATTGTTTCGCTTGCTGAGGTTTTAGTTAATTTTAAAGCGTTTTGAAGGTGCTGCTTCATCACAGGCAGTTGACCATTGCAGTAAGCATTCCAGGCATCCCAAACTAAGAGATTGTAATCCACTGCGCTTTGTTTTTCCGGAGATTCAGCTACGATTTGTTCTAGCTGGTGCCGTTGTTGGATTTGGTCAATATAGGTCTTAGCTTGGGCTAATTCCTGTTGTATTTCGTGGAGTTGACATTGCGATTGTTTGAATTCTGTTTGCCATTGATGAATTTGTGCTTCTTTTTGTTTGATATCTCCTTCTACCTCTATTTTTAGTTGTATAAATTTGTGATTGACCAGTTTAAAATTCTCTCGCTCTTGTTTAAGTTTAGTTGCGGTTTGCTCTAACTCTTCTAAAGTTTGATGCCGTTGAATGTTGATTCGTTCTTCTCGTTTTTCTGCTTGCTGTAACTGCTCCCTCAACTGACTTAAAGCTACCTCAGATTCATAAAGTTTAGATTGCGATTCCTCCCAAGCTTGGCGGTGCAGTTCATAGTCTTCTAATTTTTCTTGAGTTTGATGTATTTGAAGATGTAAACGCTCTTCACTTTTTTCGGTTTTCTGTAACTGAGCCATCAACTGACTTAAAGCTACCTCGGATTCATAAAGTTTAGATTGCGATTCCTCCCAAGCTTGGCGGTGCAGTTCATAGTCTTCTAATTTTTCTTGAATTTGATGTAGTTGAAGATGTAAACGCTCTTCACTTTTTTCGGTTTTCTGTAACCGATTCATCAATTGACTTAAAGCTACCTCGGATTCATAAAGTTTAGATTGCGATTCCTCCCAAACTTGGCGGTGCAGTTCATAGTATTCTAATTCTTCTTGAGTTTGATGTAACTGCGATTGATAACGCATAACATCCAATTGAGCTTGACCAAGTTGATTTCTTGTCTGTTCTAATTCCTTGCGAGTGTGATTAAGTTGAGCATGGGATTGTTGTAAAACTGACTCGGTTTGTTGTAACTGAGTTTGAGATTTATCTAAAACGCTTTCTGTTTCATGTAACTGAAATTGAGATTGTTCTAGGAGATTTTCGGCTGTTTTCAGTTGGGCTTTTGTCTGTTCTAATTCAGTTTGACGAGACTGAGATTTTTGCAATTCCGGTTCTTGGGCGTGCAATTGAGTTTTCAAGGATTTATTATCCTGTTCTAATCGACGCAAATTCGCCCAATCTTGAAAAGCCCAAGTTCGATAGAGAGACGGTTTTAATAATTTTTGCCAAGAAAAATCCGGCGTTTGTTCAGGATGCCATGCTCTGCCTTCTAGTTCCTGATAAAGTTCAATAGCTTCAGGAAAATAATAATCAATTACAGTTGGTTGCTGACTGTTAGATGAAACCTCTGTTTTCAACATTGATGGATCGTAAGCTGTGGGAGCCGGATGACTTAAATCAACGTTGAACTTGTGATTTATCGTATCAATATAGGCGGCTTGGTATTGAATAATCGTTTTGACATTTGCAAGCAGACAACGATTTTGTTTCTGGTTATAAAAATTAAGAATTTTTTGGTTGTAATGCTGCCAATATTTAATGGCTAATTCTGGTTGACTTTGAAAAAGTTCATCTTTTCGCCGATATAGAGAGTCCGCCACTTCCCAAGGAGAGCGATAAATTAATAAAAACCTGGCTGCTGGTAACAGTTTCGCCCAAAAGTCTAAAAAGAGAGTGGTTCGAGGTTCTTTCCATCCCCAAACAGAACTTAAAGCATTATTTTCTATAATTTGTTTAGCTCGCTCAACTAATTGGTCTTCTATCTCTAAGTTTTCTTGTAGTGTCCAACCATCAATATTCAGACCTAATGAACTCAAGGCATCTAAATGAAAGTGAAAAAAATCTAGGTTTTCAAAATGTCCTTTGGCATTAAAATTTGTTGCTTCCATTAAGCGGCGACCCATGTGAATACCAGCACTCTGCAAAATAGATGCGGTTAAGGAGGTTCCTGAACGGTGCATTCCGGTGATAATGAAAACGCTTTGTTCGGTGTTTGATTTTTGCATAATTTTAGAAGGTTTTTCTTCAGGTAAACGTTTATTCTGTTCTATTTTTAGAAGACAGTAAATCAAAAATCTAAATAATTTAGGTAAGACAATCTTACCAAATTTGCCGAATATTAGCGAGAATTTCTAAAAAAGCCTGACGCTCTTTGAGAAGATTATGCTCATTGGCGGTTTGTTTCGCTTGGGTTAAAATTTCCCGAATTTTACTTCGAGGATATTGTAATGCTTGTTGGATTGCATTCAATAAACTTTCTACCCGATACTCTGGACGGATACAATTATACCATGAAAGGCAAAAGGACCGATTGCCAATACAGTCGGGACAGATCACCAGTGTTCCTAGCGCCATACCTTCTAAAGCCGGAAGATAAAACCCCTCGCCTTCTTGTTGATTAGGAAGAAATACCGTCATCTTTGCCCAATTTAGCTTTTGTAAATATTCTGATCTGGAAAGTTGTGCTGTGAGAAGTTCCACTTTTTTTCCGGTTTTTTCTAATTCTTTTTTTAACTGTTGTCCTAAAATAGGTTCTTTCAACGCGCAAATTAAAATATCACAATCTTTTTGTTTCCAATCTAAAGGTTGGGGTAGTTCACTCAGATCCAATCCACAAGGAATAACGAATTGTTCTCCGTTGACTTGATGAGTTTCTTCTAAATAAGTTTTGATTTCGGGACTGACACAAATCCGAATAGCTCTATATTTGAGAAAGGAATAACGAGGATTATCAGGATAGGCGTGTCGGACGTGCTGAATTAAATTAATAATCGGAATCAGTGAATTATTTTTATAGTGTTCATCAAGGAAATGCCAATCTAACCCTTCCATGAAAATTAGAGCGGGATTTACTAGGGGTTCAGATAAGAGGAAAGTTTTATCTGAATTTAACCAAGGATTGTTTGGCTCCCAACTGCTTTGAGGTGTGAAATAAATAAAGGGAGCATAACTCTGGGAAAATTTGACATGATTAAAATAGTCCCAAACCTTTAAGTGCCCACCTGTAAAACCGCCATAATCTCGGTAAAATAACATCGACTGACGAGAGGGTTCCGCTAAGGGGGATGAGGGTGATAGAGTTGTTAGCGATTCCCAAGATGCCATCTCGCTTTGAATTTGCTGTAGCCACGACTGCGATCGCTCTAGTTTGTTTTTTATTTCTGGCAATTCCGAAGGCAATGGCATATATATAAAGTTATTAAAAATGGGTAGAGAGGGGTAAAAAATGGACGGAAACAATCAGGTAGTGACTGGCATATCCATCTCTAAAGGTTGAGTGACTGTTTGCAACTTCCCTCAAGTGTCCATAACCAATATAATGTTATTGTGTCTGCTGGCATCCTTCTTGCTGGTAAGATTTAACTGCTGTTCAAGGCAGATGGAATCAGATAACTGCTCAAAGAAGTTGTGAGAAGTTGTTGACACGCTCAATGCTAGCAGACATGATATAATTGAATCCTAGAAAAAATCGAGAGTTGTGATATGAGTATTAGCCATTTTGAGACAGCAAATCAACAGTTACGGACAAGTCAGTTGGAAAAGGCAATTCTCAGCTATGAGCAGGGGATACAAGAAAACCCATCATCCCCTTGGCTTTATTATAACTTGGGGGAAGCTCTCAGTCAACAGGGAAGTTTTGAGGGCGCGATATCAGCTTATCAGAAAGCTGTTGAACTCAACGCTAATTCCCCTTGGTTCTATGACCGCTTAGGTACTGTGGAACTGCAAGCCGGACATTTGAGCCAAGCGATCAGTTGCTTTCAACAAGCCATTGCCTTAGAGCCGAATTTTTATGAATTTTACACGAATTTGGGGATGGCTCTCACCCAACAAGGCAATATTGTAGAAGCGATTTCTTCGTTTCACAAGGCATTAGAGCTTAAACCCAAGGATGCCGAAACCTATTATAATCTAGGACTGGCTCTCGCGCAACAGAACCAAGGGCAAGAGGCGATCGCGGCTTACCATCAAGCCTTAGAGATTAATCCTTATTGGTCAGAATGTTATTTATCATTAGCAAAAGTTCAAGAACAGTGCGGTCAAACTGATGAATCACTCAAACATTATCGTCGTGCTTGTCAACTCAATCCTAATTTAATAGAAGCTTACGAAAAATCACGAAAATTATTAGAAGAGCAGGAACAATGGGAGGAAATTATTAGTCTCTCTCGTCGGTGTTGTCAGGTGAATCCTAACTCTGCAACTGCTTACTATAATTTGGGAACGGCATTAATGCACCAGCAGGAATGGAAGGAATCTGTAACAGCATTAGGTCGAGCTTGTGAACTTAATCCTAATTTAGCAGAGGCTTATGAGCAGTTAGGAAAAGCTTTAGCTGCACGAAATGAATGGGAAGAAGCGGTTAGGGTTTATCGTCGAGCCGTTGAACTGCATCCTAATTCTAGTCAGCATCAATGGGGTTTAGCTCAAGCACTGGTGCAAACTCATAACTTGGAAGAAGCAATTAGTGCATATCATAAAGCCTGTGCTTTGAACCCAAGTTCGGCTGAGTTATATGATGAATTGGGTCAGGCGTTAGAACAATTTTATCAATGGGAAGAAGCGATCGCTGCCTATCGCCAAGCCTTAGAATTAAATCCAGCCAATCGGCGTTCCATTGAAAATCGCTTAGAACAAATTTTAGGCAAACAACGCCAATTTGAAGAGGATATTGCCTCCTATCGTCGCAGTCAAGATTTTAATCCTAATTCCTTTGAGTCTTATCAAAACTTAGGGCAAACCCTCCGACAACAAGGTGCAATTGAAAATGCTATTGTTGCTTTACGTCGAGCTTATATTCTCAACCCAGGCTCTGCGGTTGCTTATCACGTTTTAGGTCATACTTTTGCTATGCTTCAAAAGTGGGATGAAGCGATTAGTTGTTATCGCCGCGCTTCTGAAATTTATCCAGATTCTCCCGATATTAATTTACATTGGGGAGAAGCATTAGAACAGAAAGGAAATTATCAAGAGGCAATAGCTTATTTCCAAAAAGCAATTAACCTCAAACCGGAGTTTGATTTGGCTTATGAAGGGATGAGTCGTGTGATTTCAAAAAAAAAAGGGAGTTAATTTAGATCCTCTCTCTCGATATCAAGAGATATTGAAGAACAGTCCTAATGCTCCTGAGATTTATCAGGAGCTGGGACAAGAATTGCATCGTCAAGGCTGTTTAAAAGAAGCCATTGATTGTTACCGCAAAGGGATCGAATTGCAGGGCGAACCGATTCATTTATGGTTCTATCGGAATTTAGGAGAAGCGTTGTTAGAACTTGAGCAAGCTATTTGAGATTAGTAGATCCCAACCTAGACCTTGATATCGAATCTATAGCGGTTCTCAAAAAAAAAAGTGAGGTATGCCCTATGCCCTATGCCCTATGCCCTATGGCCTATGCCCTATGCCCATGAGTACCTCATCTTTCTGAGAAAGGCTATAAATCATTCATTGGTGTCAATTGATAAACTCCTTTTCAGATAAGAATGATAACGGTCTAGGAATTTTGCTTTCTGCTGTTCATGACCGATCTCTGACATCAAGCCTACTAGCCATATAAATGTTTGAGTATAGGCCTGGGACTCCAAGGGACGCATCCAAGGTTTAACGGTGGGGCGTGAAAAATAGTTTTGCAGAAGTTGTTCTGACTCTTGCGCCATTTGAGCGATCATTTCAGGAGTATAGGGTTGGGGTTCTCGACAGCAAACTGTTGGCTGTTCTAAACAAACCGCGGCCGCCCCCCTTGAGGATAAATTCAGTAGCAGGTCAAGGGTAGCAGCTTTTTGAGAGAGTTGGGGGTTAAAGCCACCATAACGCTGTAACCAACTGCGCCTCAATAGAATCGCGCTAGTTAGGATGAATTGCCACAGTGTTGGTAACATCCAGGCATGAACCCCATGTAACCCTTCCCGTCCTTGTAAAACGGAATTAAAGGCTGCAATATTAATGGCATCACTCCTACTGCCGGAAGGGGTTTGCCCAGCACTGAGAACCATTTCTAAAGAACCTGCTTTCTGTTGAAAGCAAGCGACTTGTTGGGCGAGTTTTTCTGGCAAAAATACCTCTGAGGTATTCAAAAAAGTCACAAATTCCCCTTGGGCGATGTCCCAGCCTTTATTAAAAGCAGCTACAATCCCTTGAGAGGGTTGATGGATGTAGCGGATTGAGGGATATTCTGCTTTGAGTCGCGATCGCATTTCCTGCGTAAAACTATCATCAACGACGATAATTTCAAAGTCAGTCAGGGTTTGTTGGTAAACACTGTCAATGCTTTGACGCAGAGGGAGAAATGCAAAATCGTGCTTCTTTACATGGGTGGTGGGGATAATCACACTAACTCTAGGAGTGTGGTTGGGAGAGAGGGGAGTTAAGTAAACAGTCGCATCGGCACTATTGCCCGCAAAATGACCTTGGAGAAAGGTTTGATTCTGTTGTGCTTCGGTTCCTTGAAATGCTTCTAAACGATGTCCTGGCAAATGGTTGTAATCGTGGTTTTGATGAATCGCGGTAATTAATTGACTGGCATTGATGACCGGAATCTTCTGTTTGAGGGCTTCTCCTACCATCCAGTTATCCCAGCCTGCGCGTCCAACAGCAAATTTTGGTAGTTGGGAAAATAGAGGTTTGGGGAAAACGAAATAATCTAAGGCTCCAACGCCACTGAAGGTTCCGGCTTGATGAACGCGATCGCGTAAATTTTGTTCCCAATGGGAATGATGAAAGTTTAAGGGTTCAGTGAGATCCAGATTCCAGCGTCTTCCTAGAATTAAAAATTGCTGGTATTGGTTTGCAACTTGTTGAAGCGTTGGCAGGAAGTCACTGGTTAAGATAATATCCGAGTTAACATAGGTTAATATCGGGTATTTCGCTTGTTGGGAAGCTTGGAAAAAAATATCATTTAACAGGGGAGTTCCCTGAGTATTGAGTTGGATGTTGGGAATGTGGCGTAAACCAAACTCTCTGGCAGTTTCTCTTGTTCCCTCATCGTTTCCCAATAAGATGATTTCCGGTTGGGGTTGCAAGTGTAACCAACTTTGAATTGCATTCCGTTGAATAATACCAATCTGACCTTGAAAGGGTTTAGGAACTGCAAAAATTGTGAGGTTTAATGTGGGTAGAAGATTAGGAAAAATTGATAAAGGGCTAGCTATCATAATCTATCCTGGCTAATCTTCAATGGTTTCTGCTAGAACTTTTGCCAACAATTTAACTAGGACGGCATTATCCGATTTAGATTTTGTGCTAACGGTTAGTTCAGGTTGGGGTTTAACTTGAGTTAATTGGGTTTTAGTTTGTTCCAGTTCCGTTTGTAGTTGGGTAATTTCTTCTTTCTGTTGATGGAACTTAGCAACATATTGTTCTAACTCAACTTGTAGTTCATCCAGTTGGAATTGGGTGAGTTCCAATTCTTCTCGAACTTCATGGAGTTCAGAACGAGACTGATCAGATTGTTTCTGGGTTTGTTGAAGTTGGGCTTGGAGTTGTTCCTGTTGGGTTTGAGATTGTTCTAATTCTACTAATATTTGATCCCGTTGAGATTCTAACTCAGCTAAATTCTCTGCTTTTTGTTGCAGTTGATCTTGCGTTTGTTCCAACGTTGCCAAAGTTTCTTGGTAGTGTAACTGTAAAGTTTCTAACTCCTGTTGGGTTTCCTGAAGCAATTGAGAGGGTGGGGATAGGGATTGAACGGGAAGCACCCCATCCTCAGTTCTAACAGTCTGACGGACATAGAACGCTTCTCCCCAAGCGGGATGGTAGGGAGTCCCCTCTGCTACACGCTGAAATTGGTAGTCGGTGAGGAACTGACCGACTTGTTCCGCTAAGGCCCCGCCTTTAAACAGTTCTTGATAATGAACGGTGGTGTAAATGGCATCTAGGGTGTTGAGGAGTTGGGTAGCGCCTTCTAAGGCGAGGAGTTCAGCACCTTGGATATCGAGAATCAGAATATTAAAGTCTGTAGTAGAGAGATGCAGTTCTTCCAGGAGAGTATCCAGGGTGCGGGAAGGCAGGGTTAGTTGTTGCGTTTCTTTAATATTGGGGTAAATTTTGCTGTACTGTTGCCAGGGTAGGATGGAGCTGCTAGACTCTAGGGAAGTCAGATGCAGGGTCACGGTGTCGTTGTGGTTGGCAATGGCAGCTTGAACGACTTGGATATTGGGGCGATCGGCAAAATTCTCTTGCAATCTTTCAACAGCAGTGGGGTTGGCATCGATAAGTAGGGTTTTAACGGTATTGGGGAGGTTGAGGGGTTTGAGGGTTTTGCCGTCGTAAGCGCCTATGGAGATAATACCGCGTGGGGTGATTGTGTGTTGTTGACAGAGGTTGAGGAAGTCGAGTTTCATGGAGGAAGCCTTGAATTTTAATGCGTTTGGGGTTATTGTATCAGGGAATAGAATGAGGAAAAGCAACTTTAGCATGAATTACCAAAGCATGATATTATTGCTATCTGATTTAAAATAACAAGTTGAGATCCTAGAAAACGATGAATTACCTTGTGCAATTAAATATTTGCAGTGGCTGAGTAAAAACATTTCAACAACAGCATCTAGAAGGATTTCTTCAGGAATTCGTCCCGATTGATAGCGATGGATTGGTGTGTGATCGGAGGGGAACCATTTATTTCTCACTAGCATATGATTAACATATCGGAGTTTAAATTCAATAATGAGATCAGGATTATCAGTAGCTAAAAAAATTTTAGCTGTAGGTTCTACAGATAAAAGGTCATCAATTTTTTGAAAAACCGTCTTTAAAGGTTGTTTAGGTTGTTTGTCAGTAAAACGTACATGAACACCAATTACACTTTCTGAAAAATATTTTTCAGCAAATTCACACACGATTTTTTGAACAGCGGGTTTAAGTTTTAGATGATGACGCAGAATTTTTCTATCTAATCCTCCATAGGAAGTAAAAACGACAATATCTTCTGTGTAAGAACGATCTAATTCCACAACACATTTTTGACCTAAATATTGATCGTTTAATTTCCAAACCAGAGGAAATTGCATAACTTGATCACTAGGATCAGTTAAATGATTCAACCACATTGCAGGAGCAACAGTTTTTTGGCTATAATTGGGAATATCATAGGTATGCTGAAGACTACTATCTATATTGATAAGCTGAAAAAAATCAAAAAAGACATTTTTGGAGGAATGGCTACTGTACCAATGATCATTCCACTCAACGATTAGTTTTCTGTTAGTGATTTGAGCATATTTAATAGCTGCGCTTAAAGCCGATAGTCTATTTCCTAGTCCTGCTATTCCTTTAAGGATGATATACTGCTCCATATCATTAAATTAACTAATGCTTGAATATTTTTTGATGTCGTAATCATACCATGAATCAGCCACCTTTCACAACACCTATCGTTTTGATTATCTTTAAAAGACCTCATACAACAAAGCAGGTTTTTGAGGTGATTCAAACATTACAACCCTGTCAGTTATTCGTCATTGCTGATGGCCCCAACCCTGAACACCCTGGAGAAATTGAAAAATGTGCAGCTACACGGGCGATTATCGACCGACTTGACTGGAAGTGTGAAGTATATAAAAATTACTCTGATATTAATTTAGGGTGTAAAAAACGGATTTCTAGCGGGTTGGATTGGGTTTTCAGCCAAGTTGAAGAAGCAATTATTTTAGAAGATGATTGTATTCCTCAACTTAGTTTTTTTCAATTTTGTCAGGAGTTATTAGAGCGATATCGCCATAATGAGCGTGTTTTTCAAATTACAGGAGAAAACACTCATGGATACCGTTGTTCAGATTCTAGTTATTACTTTTCAGCCTATAGCTTTTATTGGGGTTGGGCTACTTGGAAACGAGCTTGGAAATATTTTGATGGAAGTTTGAAACAATGGCAACAGGTACGGGAAAGTCAATGGTTACAAGACTATTTAGGAGATTACCCCTCGGCTCAATATTGGGCGGAAATCTTTGATTTAACCTATAATGGCTTTAATTCTTGGGGATGGGCTTGGACGTTTACTTGTTTTGTTAATCAAGGTTTATGTGCAGTCCCTAATCAGAATTTAATTTCTAATGTGGGTTTTGGGGAAGATGCCGCCCATACAACTTGGGAAGTAGATGAAATTGCCAACTTACCCACCCAATCTATTGATTTTCCTCTACACCATCCGACGAAGGTTACAGTTAATATTCAGGCTGAAGCAGTGATTGATAAAGTCAGGTTTACGGGTCGAAAATATTTCAGGGGAATGCGACAAAATGCTATTGATTTATTTAATCAAGGACAGTATGAAGCGGCGTTAGAGATTTGGGAAAAGTGTATTAATTTTAGACCCGATTTAATTAATTTAAACGATGAAAAAGCCCGATGCTTGCAGAAAATAAGAAATTATAAACAGACGATTCAAAGTGTAAACAATCATAAGATTGAAGAAAAAGCCAATCAGCAGCGATTTTTAGTCTATACAATGGGAAAAGTAGGTTCAACTTCTATTTCAATGTCTTTAAAAAAGTATGCTCTACAGGTCTATGATATTCATTTTTTAGACGAAACTTATTTGCATAATAATATGCACAAGGGTCATTGTGTTGATGGCTATTTTGTGTTAAAAAATTGGTTAGGAAAACCCTTGAAAGTTATTTCAATGGTCAGAAATCCGATTGATGTCAATATTGGGGGATTTTTTCAAAATATCGAGATTTATTATCCCGATTTAACCCCAGAACAAATCCAGCAGTTAACTGTTGAAGAACTGATGGACAAATTTTGGACATTAAACTCCAACTATCCCCTGGGTTGGTTTGAGCGAGAGTTTAATAAATCTTTTAATTTTGATGTTTATTCGCAACCTTTTTCGACTTTGGGATGGAAAACCTATTTCCATCAGTCCTATCATATCTTGATTATGCAAGCAGAACTTATTGATAGTCAAAAACAGGAGATTCTTCGAGGGTTTACTGGGATGAGAGATTTTGAAATAGAAAACTATAATATTAGTTCCCAGAAGTGGTACGGTAATCTGTATAAACAATTTAAGAAAAAACTTGTAATTTCTGAAGAATATTTGGAGAAAATGTTAAAATCAAAATTTACTAAACATTTTTATAGTTCGTCTCAAATTGATGAGTTTTATAGATGTGTTCACAAGTAAAAGCTTTTAAATGTCACTGATAGAATTAATTTATAATATTAGTGAAGGATTTTTGATATCAGGATATTGCATAGTACCTTCGGTTTTTGATAATATTTCTATATATTGATGAGCGGCTCATATCTTTATGTTAGTGTAGGTTAATGTTGGATTTGTCATGGAGAATCCAGCGATGAGTGCAGGTCAGTTGCTAAAGCAGGCTAATCATTTGAAGCGGGCGGGGAAGTTAGATGAGGCGATCGCTCTTTATCATCAGGTAATTAAGTTAAACCCTGATTTTGCTTGGACTTAATTATGATCTAGGGGAAGCTTTGGATAAACAGGTAAAATTAGATGATGCTATTGCTTGTTAGTCGTTGAATTTGAAAAATTATTTCTAGCTATCCACAATAGTAAATTGATGACTATATTGATATCAAAATTTTCTAAAATGTCCTCGATAGAACTTGCATCTATTGCAGAATCTTCTTGGCTAATTTCTGGACTAGAATCTGAATGTTCTTTAGATAGATTTTGTAAGTTTATTCCATAAATATTTTTTAAGGAATAAATATCCTCTTCATGTTTTTTCCTAATATAACTTGCAACTTTTTCTAAAAGTTGAGGTTTTGTTTGTAAAATTTCATTCTTTGATTTTTGCAAATATGAGATTAAAATATTTGAGTCTTTTTTAAAAACATTATCTTCATTAGGATATACAAATTGTCTATATTTTTGTAAAATTATCATTGATTCTGCTGATAATGACTCATTAGCATCAGACGATCCAAGATCCAGCTTTATCTTCTTGTTAAAAAATTTTTCAACACAATTTTGGAAGTCCAAGATTACTGAACCTTCTGGAAAAAATTCACGATTAAAAATCCTAATATTTAACTGTTCAGGTGAAAAGACTTTGCTCCACAGGTTAACAGTATTCATAAATGTGTAGTGATAATTTCTCGGAGATGTAAAAGAAGAGGAAGCCTTAAGTTGCTGTTGAGCAAGGGACAAGTAATAGGAAGCAGGTTCTCTGATATAAACTAGAATTTGATATTCGCAACCTCCAATATTATCTAAATCTATGCGAAGCTTCTCTATTTGCTTAAATTTAAAGACTGAAAAATACTCCGAGGATAAAATTATATTTTGATGAATTCTCAACAAATTAAATAAGTTTGTTTTGTATTCTTCCTTTAAATCTTTAAATTCTGATTCAGAATAGTGGTAAAGGAATCCTCTAGGAAGATCTTTATATTCTTGATAATATAACGGAGCAATCTTGCAATGAGGCAATCCTGCATAAAGAATATTATTTTGATTATTCTTAAAAGAAAAAGTTAAAGATTTTTGAATAGCCGTTGAACCAGTTTTTGCAGTGCCAATGTGAATCAGTATCTTTTTTTTAGGCTCTGTCTCTAGCTTGCGGAGAACTTGATCAAAACGGGGATTCAAATCATTTGCTTTCCGATAAGCTACTATCGCTTCTTCTAAACGTCCCAACTGTTCTAAGGCTTCCCCTAGCTTGTAATGAGACCAATGGAAATTCGGATGATGAGCGATCGCCTTCTCAAAAGCAGATACAGCCTCTTCTAGCTTCCCACTCCGCAGCAGTTGATTACCCCTCACCAAATCGCTTTCCAATTCGCTGACTCCCCAGACTAAAGCATATACTAGGCTGAACCTGCTGGTTACTCTACCAAAGTGATAGATATTTGTCAAGTGTGCGTCAGTCTCGTGATATGCTATGATGCTGGGGTATCTCAGGGGCTGGGTGTGGATTGCTAAGTTAGTTATGAGGAGTGGTGAAGGGATGAGTGCGGGTGAGTTACTGAAGCAGGCGAATCAGTTGAAACGGTCTGGAAGGTTGGATGAAGCGATCGCACTTTATCATCAGGTAATTGACATTAACCCCCATTTTGCTTGGGCTTATCATAACCTGGGCGATGCTTTGGCTAAACAGGGTAATTTAGATAAGGCTGTTGCTTGTTATTCTGAAGGCTTAAAAATTAATACTCGCTCGGCTTGGCTATTTTATAGTTTGGGGGAGGCTTTAGCGGAACTGGGAGATTTAGAGGCGGCTGTTGAGTATTTACAAAAGGCTATTGAGTTAAAACCGGATTGCTATAAGTTTTACAATAGCTTAGGCTGGGTTTTGATCCAAAATAAAATATTTGATGAGGCTTTAAATTATTATAATCGGGCTATCAAACTTAACTCCAAAGTGGTTGATGCTTATTTGGGGTGTTGTGCATTATTTATCTGTAAGGGAGAACTACAAAAAGCTCAAGATTATCTAAATTTGGCAATTCAGTTAAACCCCCGCAAACCGGAATCCAAACTCTATTCTTGTTTTTTTTATATCCTAGATAAATTTGGGTCAAAGGTTGGTTTTGCTCTGGCAAATAATTCACAAAACATCAAAGACTCTCAAGATTATAGCTATTATTTAAGCCAATTTCTGAATTTGGTAAAAATGTATGAGAAAGTCTCGGTCGATGAAAATTTGATGACAATACCCCAACTGAGTCAATTTCACCACTGCATTAGTGGATTAATTTTACCTGGGGTAGATTACTTGGAAATCTTGAGGAGATTGCATTTATTAATAAAGCCAAAGAATTATGTAGAGATTGGTGTAGATAGGGGTAAATCTTTTAAATTAGCCAGCTTATCAACTGTTTCTATTGGCATTGATCCACAACCAAAACTACAATGTAAAATTGCACCTAGTGCCAAAATTTTTCAGATGACTAGCGATGATTTTTTCCAAAATCACAATTTGTTAAAAGAACTACAAGGTCAGAGAGTTGATTTCGCTTTTATTGATGGACTGCATTTGTTTGAACAAACACTGAAGGATTTTATTAACATAGAAAAATATAGCCATTCAAATACAGTTATTTGTTTTCACGATACTTTCCCCTTAGATGAAATAACAGCCAGACGCGATCGCGCAACGGGTTTTTGGAGTGGGGATGTTTGGAAAGTAGCTCTGATTTTAAGGAAGTATAGACCGGATTTAAAAATATCTACGGTAGCTACCCAACCTACAGGCTTAACCATAGTAACTAATCTGGACTCTAGTTCAAAAATTCTGTCTAAACATTATGATGATATTGTTCAGGAATACATGAATGAAGATTGGGTAGATAGCTTAGAGTTACGGTCTGCTATGTTTGCTGTTGTTGGGAATAATTGGACTGCTATGGTTAAGAATATATTCAAGCCTCTTACTGAAAAAACTCAATCAGTAACTATTCAGGTGTCTCAAACACTCTCATAGCAAGGCTTTCCAAATTTAGTGAGGTCTAAACTAACAGTTTCATTCTCAATAAGCACGACGAAAAAAAAGCTAAAAATAGCTAGAACCTTTACTGACCAAGGCTTATAGCCGAATTTTTATGACCCGAATGCTTAAAGCTTGTGTAAAGCTATGCAAGCTTTACAGGATTTTACTTAGGGTTTGCTGAATACATCGATCGCGTGTTACTTAGCCTGGGTTACGCGATCGCGCGATCGAGAGAAAAGTGCAA
>NZ_JAUBUI010000011.1:0-109724 GCF_036705385.1 Microcoleus sp. B3-A4
CGTCATTGGTTTTCTCACCGGATGGTCTTGGATTTTACATTCTTTATCTCTATCACATCTTTAAAAAAATGGTATTAAGTTTAGACCTGAATCCTTACGTTTCCGGAATAGGGCTTGTAGGGTTGAACTGTCAGCGATCCAAATCTCCTCAAATCAACGGCGAGTCCACTGTATACTTTCGGGTTCAAGACGACGAGTTCGTGAGTTCCAAGCCTGTTTGAGTTGTGGGAGTAATTCTTTGAATACCCTCTCGAACAACTCAGCCGGAAAGGTCAAGAATCTTTGAGACAGGGCTTGTTGAGATACTTGTGTGGGAGGACACCATAAACAACCTTCCCTCCCCAGGATGCGGGTTAGCTCTCTGACTCCTGCCACATCCCGCCACAGTAGCGTCAGCAGCGCCGCCACCATCAACGGTAGGTTCAGTATCCGATCTCTCAACCCCAGTCGGCGGTAGTAATTTTCACTCCAAGGTAATGGCGGGTGTGACCAAGGCTTCGATTTGGGCGGCGACCACTTCATCTTCCACCATCGGTCGTTGGCTCTTCTTAGCATGGTCTCTATTAGTTTTTCGCTTGTGGCTCATGGGGGCTCACCAGGGCTAGATGACTGCTCCAGTCTGAGTTTCACACGTTTGAGCTTGTTGAGAAAGTCCCTCTTGACTTTCGAGCGCTCTTCTTAACTTGTCACCAATGGGCGCGATCGAAGTATCCTGAAGTAGTTCAACGGCAGCAATGCCTCGCCGCCGAATTTAGTTGAGGCATTCTGAGCAACAACTAAAATTCGCATAACTTGTTTTGGGCCCCACTGGATTTATGTAATCTTAGATTACATTTCTGCTTTGGAATAATTAAGACGGGTTAGTTATTCCAAGTTTTTCAAAGCACTGAACTAAAGTTTCTGCACTGCGGGCGTGGCTAAATTTGGCGATAATTTTTTTCCGGGATTCCTGGCTGAGGCTCAAAGCAAGTTCTGGATTGTGGAGGAGATGGGCGATCGCATCTGCCATTTCTTCGGGTTTTTCTGATTGGACTAATACAGCATCCGCGCCGTCATCTACTAGCTCAGAAGTTCCGCCTACATTAGTAACTACCGCCGGCACCTCCATCGCCATTGCTTCCATCACAGCAACTGGAACTCCTTCATTCAAACTTGCCAAAGCGAAAACGTGAGCTGCTTCTAGACCTTGGCGAATTGCCTGTTCCGAAACAGCCCCAAGTAGCTCCACGCATTGGGACATCGATTTATCTTCTATCATTTTTTGTAGCTCTTGGTGATATCCGCTGCCCCCTTGTTCATCCTCGCCTGCAATTTGCAGCCTCACGTCAAATCCCCGATTTCGCAGCAATTCTACCGTCTCAACCAAGTATTTGTGACCTTTCACCGGGTTGAGGCGGCCGCAAGCAAAAATCTTGCACGGACTTCCTTCTTGCCAAGGCGTGTAAGGGCTGCTGCGTTTAATTTCTGCAAAATTAACTCCCATTGGAGCCACAGCTAATTGTTTGGGAAGAAAGTTCGCTAATTTATGTTTGACATCATTGAGAAGCAGTTGAGATATGACGATCGCAAAAGCAGCATTTTTCCACTTTTGTTCCTGATTTGACCCGTACACTTCTAGAGTAGGCCCGTGAAGAGTCATACTGTAAGTACAGCCTGTAAGAATTGAGTTAAATAAGGCTATATTGGCGGCATTGGCACAGGAATGAACATGGATGTGAGACCAACCTTTTGTTTTTGTTAACCCTGCTAGTTTGCCAGCCACAAAAATCCATGCCAGGAGTCGCACCTTTTCAGATAACGATGTGTCACTCGCTTTGGCAATAACTGCGAGGCACTGCCACCATGCAGCGGGGCCAGCTTTGAGAACCTCTAGGAATGAGTTAATAAAATCTTTCGCAGCAAAAGGAAAGAGATAAACAGTATTTTTTTGAGCTTCTTCTGCCCATACGTGAGAAGCGATCGCTCTGGGGGGCGGTTGAGTTGATACTAAATCTGTTTCAGTTCCAAGTTCTGCCAGAAATTGTCGCTCCCGCCACAAAAAAATGTGTGTTTGTCCTGGAAATTGTGGAATAAAGTATCCAATTTTTGCCTTCATTTCGTACCTGCTTTCTAATTTTTAACTCAACGATGTCGCTCTACTATGTCGATGCACTAACACTTTTCTCACAGAGCATTTTTTCGTAAATCTCGACCATTTTTCTGGCTTTATTTTCCCATTCAAATTCTCTGGCTCTTTCTATAGCCTTAGCTGACATAATTTCCCGCAGTTTATCATCTTCGACCAACATCTGAATTTTACTTGTCAACTCCTGAGTGAGATACTCTCTAGAAATCGGCTCTATCTTAAAACCAGTTTCTTCATTCACGTATTCACCAATACCCCCGTTATTGGCAACTATGCAGGGAAGTCCGCAAGCCATAGCTTCGATTACCACTGCGCCACCAAACTCTCGGATCGAAGGGAAACAAAAAATATCTGCTTTTCTGTAATAATCCAGAGTTTCTGATTGATTTACCCATCCTGTAAAGCTGACTATTTCGCCTAAATTAAGATCCTTGACTCGGTTTTCCAAGTTATTTCTTTCCGAGCCATCTCCTACGATTGTTAAGCGTATTTTACTTTGAAGTGCCTGGGCTAAGTTCCCAATAGACTCTATGACAACATCGGCGCATTTGTAAGGCACTAATCTGCCCACAAAAAGTAAATTTATCGGGGACCCTTCTTCTTTTGCTGGTTTTGCAGACATTAAAAAATCCTGGGAAATCCCATTTTCGTAAAACAGCTCTATTCTTCGATCAGGGATAGCAAACAATTTTTTTAGCAAATTTAGAGTATATGTTGAACCTGCCAATACTTTATCTGCTTTCTTGTAAGTTTCTACATAACCTGGAATTAATGCTCGCCCAACTGCTCTCAAAAAGTTGAATTGAGCAAATTCTTGTCTGGCTGTTTTTTGAAAGCCTGGTGGAAAGGGAATGCCCCCATTCACAGGCCCTAGAATAAAAGGAGTCTGCTGACACACACTCACTACCTTAAACGGGTATCGCGGCATCATGGGGGTAATTGCATGAACTATGTCATAATCTCCGTTGAGGATTTTTGCTTGAAATTTTTGATAGACTTGCTGATTGAATTCTTCATAAATTGGGTAGCTCAAGGCATTATAAAGAGGCCAATTTACTCGCCCGTTTGCCGTAATTTTGGCGACTATTTTATAATATTGTTTAGCTAACTTTCCTTCTTCCATGTAGAAAACTTTTTCGTATTTAGGGTGTTTTTCAAGAGCGGGTTTATTTCTAATATGGGTAACCAGTGTCGCATCAACTAAATTGTTAATCTCTTGAAAATAATTGTAGCCCTCCAAAGGTACAGATGCCCAGTCAGGATTGCACTGCTCTACAATTAGTAAAACTTTTAATTTTTTCTTAATCATTTGTTTGCTACCTGTGTTTGTGAGTTAATTTTGAATTCTTGTATGAGGGAGCTAGGCTTGGGGAGTAATTCTAGCTGGCTGAATTAATAGAGTTTGTTGTTTTGTATTCGATTAGCTTGCTCTGCTGCCCCAGCAATCGGCGCTGGTGAAACTGGATTTGACCTTGTAGCTGGGGAAATTTGGCTAATACACATGAAAAAGCGTAGATGGCTGCCTCTTTAGTTCTGAGCTCCCGATGCTTTATATAATAGTTATAGGTGCGATAGGTTGCTAAGGGGTAGCCACTCAATAGTAACAAGCTCCAGCCTTTTGTGGGCCATGTCATTGCCAAGGCTAGGGCTGGCAAGACTAAGCCCCAAAACCAGGTGCTGCGGGTTTCTTTGACCCAATGGCGCTCTGGTTGGCTTCCGTGCATCCAGGAACCTTCGGCATAGGCGTGACCCGCTCTTTGAGCCCGCTTCCACCACTGAGCGAAACTGGTCATTTGCGCGTCGTGCAGGGTCATTTCTGCGTCTAAGCGAAGAATTATCCAACCTTTTTGGCGGAGTCGCAAGCACAGTTCGGGTTCTTCGCCGGCTATGAGTGCAGGATTGAAACCCTCGGCTTGCTGAAATGCGGTGGCGCGCATCATGGAGTCGCCACCGCAGGCTTTGGTTTCGCCGATGGGGGTATCCCACTCGATGTCGCACAATTGGTTGTAGATGCTTGCTTCGGGGTATCGTTCGCGCCTGCGCCCGCATACTGCTGCGACGTCTGGTTTGGCTGCGAGTTCGCTGTAGGCCCGATCTATCCATCCATCAACTACTTCGCAGTCACCGTCCACAAATTGGACAAATTCGATGTCTGGCGCTAGTTCCAGCAAGCGGGCAAAGCCTTCGTTTCTGGCGCGTGCTGCGGTAAACGGTATAGATAAGTCTAGTTCTACTGTATCGGCTCCGATCGATCGGGCTAACTCTAGGCTACCGTCTGTTGAGCCGGAATCGACGTAGACGACGCGGGCAACTTTGTCTGTGGCTGAGACTAGGCACTGACGCAGGCGCTGCCCTTCATTTCGTCCGATCGCTACTAATCCAATTTGTTTCAAGTTTTACCTCTTGAATTCGACTACTGAGTAGTTCGTTTTATATTTTAATAAAAGTCCAGCTAATTTCATAATTTTTCTGCGACTTCTAGAAATTATTTTTCAGACTTCCTGGGTTTTTTTCTCGATGATTTTTGCGGGAATTCCCACTGCGGTTGCACCTGGTGGCACATCACAAATCACCACAGCATTAGCACCAATCAAAGCATGATCGCCGATCGTTACGGAGCGAATAATTTTCGCTCCTGCACCAATATCGACATGACCGCCGATTTTGACATCAGCAACAATTGTCACCTGTTGAAGAATCAGACAGTTAGGGCCAATGGAAGCACTGGGGTGAATGACAATGCCATTAGGATGAGGCAGCAGCAGTCCTCCTTGTATTTGGCAGTTTAAAGGGATGTCTGTTGCACTTACAACGCTCCAGAATCGATACTGAATGATGTTCCAACGGCATAAAAAATATCCGAACATCCCACCCTGCTGCCGCCACTTTTGATAGTTGCGGATAGATTTGAGCAGTTGGCGACTAGGCTCCCACCACTTGCCAGCTTGTTCGCGGCTCCAGTCTGCTTCAGTAGCAGAAACCATTGGCTTAGTGATTGACTCAACCATTATTTGTACAATTTTTTGAAAATGTAGACAATTGTGCCTATTTGTGTAGTTTACCTTAAGATGACTCTCTAACCTCAGTATGGAGAGTGCTTGAATCTCCACACAGTTAACTTGCTTGAGAGAACAGAGAAAGTTGACCCTAAGATCTCTGTTTGTTTTAATTGAATTTTCAATCTAAAATTATAGCGTTATTGGTTAAAAGTTTGTTGTGGCCAAGCCGCCGATCGCGCCGCAGTTGAAGTTGGTGTATTGCCGTAGAAGTGCGACACTCGTAACTTTACGAGCTCGGGTTCTATTTCGGGGTCGAAGCTGCCCTCGCGGTTGTTAATCAACTCGGCCCAGGGCAGGCTTTGAGTTTCGGCTTGCAATTTTTTCACTAAGTCTTCGACGCGGCCGATCGGTCTGGCGGGGACGCCGGCCACTAGATCGGCCTCCGCGACATCTCTGGTGACGACGGCACCGGCGGCGACGATCGCATTTGGGCCGATGGTGACGTTGCGAAGGACGAGCGCATTTAAGCCACCAATAAATACGTTGTCCCGGATATCTATCTTGCCTACGGCATCTAGTTTAACGTTGTAAGCCCGGTTAAGCATGGCGACCGAGCCGTCGTGGCCGAGCACGGTACAAGATGAGAAGTGAACGTTGTTGCCGATGCGGATGTAGGCGAGATCTCCAAAGACGGTATTGGGCCAGATGCTGCAATTTTCGCCGAGCACGTACAAATTGCCGTGGCGGCGGAGAAATTCTGTGTATTCTTTGCAACCCGGGTTACAGAATTGGATGTAAAGGCCACGGAACTTGCCGTAACGCATGGCAAGATGGCGGATAATTTTTTGCAATGTCGATCTAAGCATTTTCCTGGTTTTTGGTAGATTGAAGAATCTTGGCCGGGATACCTACTGCTGTTTTGCCTGCGGGAATATCTGATAAAACTACAGCATTGGCACCGATATTTACGTCGTCTCCCAAGTTTACTTTTCCGAGGATTTTTGCACCAGCACCGACGTTAACCCGATCGCCCAATTGAGGGGATTCTAACGGTTTGTCCAAATAGCGGTTTCCCAACGTTACACCTTGGCGAATAATGCAATCGTCGCCGATCGTACAATATCCGTGAATAATAATAGCGTTTTGATGTTCAATCACCACCCGCCGCCCGAGCTTCACAGTGTAAGGCAAGTCTATCCCGTAACTATTGCGGACTTTTCGGTAGAGTGCTCGATAAATAATGCTCAAAGGAGCTCGCAGTAATTTCGGTTCTACCTGCATTCTCCAGACGCCAAAACGCTGCACTGCTACGGCGCGAAATCCCGGTTTTGTCCAATCTCGACCGTGAGCAATCCAGTCTTCTTTAATTTGCTGCCACAGTCCCAGGCCGGAGTCTTCTACTTCCTTTTCACTGGTGATTAAGTTTTGCTCAGTTACCATAAGCTCTAATTCACACTATTTATTGTTTACTCTATTTCTTGATGGCCACAATATTAATTGGTTTCTCAGGTTTTTAAGGAAGGATCAACGCGGTTTTATCGAGCGTCAAAAATATTAATTTCTGGGCTGCATCATAAAAATTTTTCCTGACCTAGGTTAACCTGGTTGATTTGGCTTTGACGGATTTACCAACTCCCTTTAAAAGTTTTTGGATTTTTCAATCTTACCTCCCTTAAAAAATACACTATTTAATACAAAATCCCCCAGTAATTGTGGTGGAGCGCTATCGGGTTTGCCTTGAAGTACGCGGCGCACCCTCCAGGCTGCAAAACCCGAAGCCCAGGATATATCAGTTAATGCTGTGTAAACCAAGCCGTAGTTTTTGATAAAGTACCTACGCCGGGAATCAAACCAATAGGTGGGCAGCCTCTTGGCGGGCTTTTTGGTGTCAGTGACGCCTGAGCTTTGGCCGACTAAGTGGACAACGCGACTTTCGGGTACGTACCAGCAACTCCAGCCAGCTTTGTTCGCTTGGAGACAAAAGTCCATTTCTTCGCAGTACATGAAATAAGCTTCATCCATCAAGCCAATCTTTTCAAATACTTCGCGACGGACGATCATGCTGGCTCCAGCTACCCAATCAGTTTGACAGGTTTCTTGGGAAATGGGAGGCGCTGCGACCCAGTTGGCTAATAACTTCGATATAAAGCCTGTCCGCCAACCAAAATCGAGTTCGGTCAAGATGTTGTGAAACCGAAAAGCTGACTCCTGGGGGGTGCCGTCGGGGTCTTCCAAGCGGCTGCCGGCGATGCCGGCTTCGGGATGAGTGTCCATGAAATCGACGAGGGCTTTTAAGGCACCGGGGCGAACTATGGTGTCTGGGTTGAGCAGCAGGAAGTAAGGGGGGGGATTGGTGGATTGCAAGGCGGGACGGATGAGGGCGTTGTTGCCGAAGGCAAATCCGCCGTTACGGTCTAGGGGAACGAAGGATGCCCATTCATTCCAGCCTTCTGAGGCGATCGCACTACTAATTTCTTCGACGGAGCGATCGCCTGAAGCATTGTCGCCAACCACAACTCGCATACCGGGGAGCGATTGAACTTCGCTAACTAAAGAGCGCAAGCAGTCTATTGTCAAACTAGAGGTTCGGTAGTTAACAATGACAACCAGCAGTGGATAGGGGTGATTGGACTCGCTGGTCTTCGACATAAGTACCGTTGTTTGTTTAACAACTTTTTAGCTCAAGTTGTACCCATCTGGCAAGCTGGAGCGATCGCCCTCCTGCAGGTATCGCCTAATTTTTTAATTTCTCCAACATAATTAACAAAAGCTGCCACCGCTGCCGGTGCATTTCTTGGTGAGTCAGGCTGCGAGCCTTGTTCAGAGCTGCCATGCCCATATTTTGAAGTAGGTTCAAGTTTTCTCCCGACTGTTTGAGCAAGTTTGCTAAAGCAACGGGGTCATTGCAATGAGCGATCGAGCCTGTGATGCCGTTTTCTATGCAGTCGCGGAGTCCGGCTGTGTTGTTTGCCAGTACAGGTACGGCCTGGGAATAAGCATCGTATACGATTCTGGGCTGCTCGTCTGAGAGGCTGGGAACCACAACAGCATGATATTGTTGCAGCCGCCCGAATAATTCTGAGCCGTAAGGAAGGGTTCCCAAAAGTTCAATCTGTGCCGATTTTTGCATCGCCTGGCTGGCTGCTTGGCAGTTGCTTAACAGTTGGCCTTCACCGAGTATGTCCAGCTTGACGGCAATGTTTTGCTCGTCCAAGATTTTCATTGCTTCTAGGAGAACTAACAAGCCTTTATTAGGATGCAATCTGCCCGCAAATATAATTTTTAGTTGTTTGGGTGAGGGAGACAGTTTTTCGTGCCATATTTTTGTCGCGTCGGCTTCCGAAATAATATTTGCTTCATCTATCCACGAAGCATTAATTATGTGACTTTCTTTGTGTCGTTTTGTTAATAAACTCTGCTGGTATTCTGCCTGTGTAAAGATGGTCAAGTCGGCGCTGTTGATGCACCAGCGATTCAATGTTTCGGATATGTAAGCTAGAATTTTGGCTTTAATGCTGGCAGGGATGCCCGGTGGCAGCCGCCACGGTGCGGACTCGACTAAGATCAGGTATGGTTTCCGCTGTATAAGGACTATTGGCGTCACTAACCATGCCATTGGAATCGGCCAGCCTGCTACGGCGCTGTGTACGATATCTGCAGAGGCGATCGCGCCCCAAAGTTGGGCAACAGTCGCCGGCAGCAGCAATATTGCTTGGGCGTAGGTATTTGGCGAGGGAAGGTCAATAAATTTAGCATCAGCAAATGATGTTTCCGAATCCACCTGTCTGGCATTTTGTGGGGGGGTTTCTAGCGCGCGCGGCGATGCTAGCGTGAAGTTTTTCAAATACTTGAAGTGTTCGATTAAGTCTTTTTCCCACAGGGGATCGAGATACCTGCTGCCTTTGGAGTCGCAGAAGGATTTGATGTTGAGGACGAGCAGGTAGCGCTTGTCGAGCGGCATCAAAGCCGGTTCTTGTGCCCCATCTTCCTTGATCTTTAACGAGTTAGATTCCATAAAATACACTACGATTGAATGCCATATATCTATGTTAATGCCACTTTAGCCAGTTTTTAGTATGAAGTGATACCCTAAACACGCAATCATATCGCCAAACAATACTGAAGTCAATTTTAAATCTCGCCGCTCTGCATCAAAGTCGATACTGCCTGTAGGCTTGACTGGCGGCTCGGTGCAGCAGCGAATGCCGGTAAACTAACCCCTTAGCGTCATCGGAATAGCCCCCGCCAATCACGCAGGCAACGGGATAGCCGCCAGCCAAACACGCCATCAAAACTTGCATTTCCCGGCGAAATAAGCCCGTATCAGTTAAAGCTAATTTTCCCAGTTTGTCACCGTGATGAGGGTCTACTCCAGCATCGTACAAAACTAAATCTGGCTTGACATTTGAAAGCAAATCAGGTAAGAATTTATCCAATGTTTGTAAATATTCGTCGTCCTCCATACCCACAGGCAAAGGTACATCTAAATCGCCCTTTTGTTTAGTGCCGGGAAAATTTACTTCGCAGTGCATTGAGAAAGTAAAAACGCTGCTGTCATCTTGGAATATTACGGCGGTTCCGTCTCCTTGGTGGACATCTAAATCGACAATTAAAACTTTGCGAACTAAACCCTTTTTTTGTAAGACGCGAGAGGCGATCGCCAAATCATTAAAAATACAAAAACCAGACCCAAAAGCAGGGAAGGCGTGATGAGTTCCGCCCGCAGTATTGCAAGCCAAACCGTAGTCTAAAGCTAGCTGGGCAGTTAGTACAGTTCCTCCAACCGCAGTGCAAGTGCGATTAACAAGGGCCCGACTCCAAGGCAGACCAATTCGCCGAGTCGCTTTGTTATCCAGCGTCCCGTTGCAGTAAGCTTGAACGTAGGAGTGGTCGTGGACTAATTCAATCCATTCTTGAGGCGGAAGTTCGGGAGCGTGAAATTGCGATTTATCTGCTACCCCGTCCGCGAGCAGCATCTGGTAAAGCATCCGAAACTTTGCCATCGGGAAGCGGTGATCCGGTGGCAGGGGTGCAACGTAATCTTCGTGGTAAATAATTGGTAAGTCCATTAAGATTATTGTATAACGAATGAATCTCCAATTGAAAGCCTGCAATCTCAAATTTAAATTCGCTGGAGAACCTGTATATGCAACAACTAAAAACAGTCTGGCAGTCCGGCAGCACCGACCCCGAAAATGCTGACAATCTCGATAATATCCGTCAGTGGTGGGGAAACCTCAACGGCAAAGAAATTAGCTGGGTACAGCGACTGATTCCGCAAATCGGCGGTCTGAGCGAAATTCACTGGCACCCCCAGCGTTTTGACGAAACATTTGTGATAGTCAATCCCGAAATTCGGGAGCAAACTCTCTATTGGTACACACCCGCTTCTCCTGTCCAACGTAACAACACTGTTGACAAATTAGAACTTGACAACTTGCAACAGCAATTGTACATCTATCCTCAGTTGGAATCGGAACTGGTAATTCGCGTAGGCATTCCCGAAGTTAAATATCAAACACTTGAATTAAACAATCCCGAAATCGCCTTGGGCGAAGATAATATGCTGCTGCTGTGGGAATCTGACCAAGAACTAGAAATTAAAATTTACTTCAGCAGTGAAAATATTGCTAAACTTAAGGAATTGCTGGCATAGAAAAAACCGAGAAAATAGTTGATATGCTAGGCTTTGGGTGCGGAATGAGCCATGTATACTCTTAGTCACCTATAAATATCTTAAGACTTGTGGACGGGTGCGTGGAAACCGAGTTCTTTCACAGCGATACTTCGTTGCAGCCTGGGGCAAGGGAGCATCTCATATTTGTAAAAATACTTCTTCTGGCTCCTTCCTTCTTCCTCTTTCCTCCTGCCTCGTGTCTCTTGGCTCAAAACTCCAATTTCTAGCTTGGTTGCTTTCATTGAGATCCTCCCTGGGGCAAGAGTAAAAAACCCGGTTTATTCGCCTCGCACTGCGTACAGGTATGTATATGTGCTAAAACTTTTTGAAGATGGCAGCAAAATGTCAAGAAACTTGCGTTATCCTCATGGGATCTTTAATGCTAAAGTCAAGTAAAAAAAACTGTCCCAGGCGGCTCAACCTGGTTGTACAAAAATATGTTGTCGCAGCCATTGAACAAAGTTAAAAAACCCGGTTGTTTTGGTGTGGAGTGCCTAAGCGATGATTGTTTTTAGACAAACTTAATTGGGACAGCAAATAAGGGGATTTTTGTGGGCAATTAAATATAATTAAAATACGGTTAACTTTAGTTACCAACTTAAAACTATAGCAAGTCTATTTGAGTCATGAATGTAGAACCACCTGAAACGCTTGTGATCATTGAATCGATTGTTTACAAATCAAATGGTTTTGCTATAGCAACTAAAGTTAAAAGTAGAGAAGGTGCGTTATTTGATGAACTAATATCTAAAATTACTCTTTTGGTTGCTGAGGTCAAAAAGTGTTTAATAAATAATAATTACGATCGGAAAGGAATCGCTAAACTTATTAAATTATCAATCTGCTGGTAGCACTAAAAAAATCACAAGAATCCGACAAAAATGATATTAGATAAAGAAAATATTCAAATTTTAATTATTGACGATCAGCCCCAAAACCTGCGGTTTATATCAGACATATTGACGAAAGAAGGGTATAAAGTTCAGCGGGCGATTTCGGGAGAAATGGTGGTTAATGCTAATTTAACCGTCCTCCCAGACTTAATTTTGCTGGATATTGCCATGCCCAAAATGAACGGCTATGAAGTGTGCGCCCGACTGAAAGCTAACGAAAAAACTAGAGAAATCCCGGTTATTTTCTTGAGCGTTTTTGAGGAAACTTTTTACAAAGTCAAAGCTTTTGAAGTCGGCGGTGTTGACTACATTACTAAGCCTTTTCAAGTGGAAGAAATTTTAGTGCGGCTCGAAAGTCAATTGACTATACAACAGCTATCAAAACAATTAAAACAGCAGAATGCCCAACTGCAACAAGAGGTAGAATTTCGCAAGCTGACAGAACAATCACTCCGGGAAAGCAAAGCACGGTTGCAGAAATTGGCAGTCAATATACCGGGAGTTCTTTATCAATTTATAAAGAAGCCAGATGGAAGTTTCAAGTTTGAATATATTAGTTATGCTTGTCGGGAGATTTACGAATTAGAGAGTGAGGAAATTTTAAAAAATCCCGAATTTTGCTTCTCTCAAAATCATCCAGATGACCAAGATTATCTGGTCAAAAAAATTGCTACTAGCGCCCAAACTTTAGAACCTTTTGCCTTTGAATGGCGGATTATTACACCGTCGGGTAAACTCAAATGGCTGCAATCTAATTCTCGGCCAGAAATACGCGATAATGGCGATATTGTTTGGTATGGCGTACTTTTTGATATCAGCGAGCGCAAGCACGCAGAAATAGAAATGGCTGGAGCTAAAGCTGCTTTAGAACGGCAAGTTCAACGAGAATTGCTAATTGCAAAAATAACTCAAGAAATTCGCTCAAGCTTGCAGCCAGAACAAATATTTCAAATAGCTGCAACTCAAATCGGTCTGGCATTCTGCGCCAATCGCTGTTTGATTCATACTTACGTTACTACCCCCCAAGTCGATATTCCTCTGGCGGCAGAGTATCTCGAACCCGAGTGTGAATCTATTCGGAATGTACCTGTTCCAATTTGGGGCAATCCTCACGTCATACAAATGATGATACAAGATCTGGCGATCGCCTCCAACAATGTTTATTCAGACCCTCTGTTGCAAGCTGTTCAACCGATTTGCCAGAAGCTTGGGTTAAAATCGATGCTGGCAATTCGCACTTCCTACCAAGGCCGGGCAAACGGGGCTATCTGTTTGCACCAGTGCGATCGTTACCGGGAATGGACTTCCGAGGAAATCGACTTATTAGAAGCTGTGGCGGCTCAAGTAGGGATCGCTATCGCTCAAGCTAAACTGATCGAACGAGAAAAAAACCGAATTCAGCAGCTCGATCGGCAAAATAAAGTGCTGCAAGCAGAAATTCGCACCCGTGTCCGCGCCGAGCAAGCTTTGCAAGAATCTGAAACTGAATTGCGGGCGATTTTTGCCGCCATGACTGACACAGTTTTAGTGAGAAATGCAGAAGGGCGCTGCATCAAAATTGCTCCGACAGCATCAACGATTTTGGTGAAACCTGCAAGCGAAATGATTAACAAAACCGCTCACGAAGTCTTGCCTAAACCTATAGCAGATTTAGTATTAAATGCCATCCAACAAGCTCTAAAAACGCAGCAAACCATCAATGTTGAATATAGCTTTAAAATCGGAGAGCGCGACGTTTGCCTCGACGCTAAAGTTTCTCCCCTGACTCCAGATTCAGTGATTATCGTGGCGCGAGATATTAGCGTTCGCAAACAAACAGAATCCGCACTCAGAGAGAGCCAACACTTCATTCAAGCGATCGCCGATTCCAATCCCAACCTATTGTACGTTTACGATGTAATTGAACAGCGGAATGTCTACAGCAACAGACAACTTTCAACGATGCTCGGATACACCACCCGAGAAATACAAGATATGGGTACAGAAATGATGTCAACGCTGATGAACCCCGAGGATTTGCCAGCTTTTTTTGAAAATATCCAAAAATGGGAGCGAGCCAAAGACGGCGATATCATTCAATTTCAATACCGAATGAAACACAAAAACGGTGAATGGCGGTGGCTGCACAGTTGGGATACAGTATTTCTCAGAACAACTGATGGTAAACCCAAACAAATTCTCGGCGCCGCTAATGACATCACAGACCGCAAATTAGCCGAAGAGAAACTGCTAGCATCGCAGCAAAGAATCTCGTTTTTATTGCAGCAAACGCCGATCGCAATTATTGAGTTAAACCTCAATTTAGAAATTATTACTTGGAATCCCGCCGCCGTTGCTATTTTTGGCTACAGTGAGCAAGAAGCGATTGGTCGAGTCGCCTCCGATTTGATCGTACCTGAAAGCTACCACCCGCAATTATCTGAGATTTTAAATCATGACTTGAATGCCAAATCCAGCGGCACTACCGAAAATCGGACTAAAGACGGCAGAATTATTATCTGCGAGTGGTACAATACTCAGCTAATTGACGATAACGGTACAGCGATCGGCATTGCTTTAATGGCTGTAGATATTACCGAACGCAAGCAGGCAGAAACCGAACTGCAAGAAAGTGCTTTACGACAAAGAGCGATCGCCCGCATCATTGAAAGAATGCGGCAAACTTTAGATATCCGAGAAATTTTTCACGCCACAACCCGAGAATTGCGCCAAACCCTGAAGTGCGATCGAGTCGCCATTTACCGTTTCAATCCAGACTGGAGCGGCGAATTTGTAGCCGAATCCCGTGACCAGAAGTGGGTTTCTTTCATCCAAGCACAGGAGATCGATTCTCACCTTACTGAAGGCGCTTTAGACAGCGACCGTTGCGTCGTCAAAGGATTAGATAGCCCCTCACAAGAAGTACGCGATACCTATTTGCAAGAAACCCAAGGTGGAGCCTACAGCCGAGGTAAAACTTACCTTTGTGTCTCAGATATTTACAAGCAAGGATTCGATATTTGTTACATCCATTTGCTAGAAAAATTTCAAGCTAAATCCTACATTATTGTACCAATTTTCTGCGGAAAAACGCTCTGGGGATTACTAGCATCCTATCAAAATTCAGCTCCCCGGCAGTGGAGCGAAGCTGAAATCAACGTTGTAGTTGATGTAGGTACTCAGCTAGGAGTAGCATTACAGCAAGCGGAATTGCTCGCGCGCACTCAAAGGCAGTCGATTGAACTGATTAAATCCAAAGAAAATGCCGAAGTTGCCAACCGCGCCAAAAGCCAATTTCTAGCTTCCATGAGCCACGAACTCCGTACACCTCTCAACGCCATTCTCGGTTTTTCCCAAGTCATGGCTCGCAACAGTTCTATCACGGAAGAACAAAAAGAATACATAGAAATTATTAACCGCAGCGGCGAACATTTGCTGGAACTCATCAATGATGTTTTGTCAATGTCCAAAATAGAAGCAGGTCAAATCACTATCAATCCCAGCCGCTTCAATCTCTACAACCTTCTCAACAGTCTCAAAGAAATGCTGCAACTAAAAGCCAACTCAAAAGGTTTGCACCTAATCTTTGAAAATGCCGATGATTTGCCGCAGTACATTCAAACAGACGAAGCTAAATTGCGGCAAGTTTTAATTAACTTGGTCGGGAATGCGATTAAATTTACTCAACAGGGAACCGTTACTTTGCGCGTCAGCAGCGAAGCTGAAAAAGACGCCATAGAAGAAAACCAATCCCAATTGTATTTTGAAATTGCCGACACAGGTCCCGGCATTTCTCCCTGGGAACTTTCCACATTATTTAAGCCATTTGTACAAACGGAAACTGGTCGAAAATCCATGCAGGGAACTGGTCTGGGGTTGCCGATCAGCCAACAGTTTGTCCGGATTATGGGAGGTGACATTGCTGTTGAAAGTCAACTCGGCCAAGGCACAACTTTCAGCTTTAATATCTGGGTTAACTTAGTAACAGAAAGTGATGAACAAGAAAAATCACCGATTAAACAAGTTATTGCTTTAGAAGCCGGACAAGACACTTATCGGATATTAATAGTTGAAGATGTAGCAGAAAATCGCCAACTGCTGCTTAAGCTGCTGGTTCCCCTGGGATTTGAAGTCCGGGAAGCAACTAACGGTCAAGAAGCAATTGCTTTGCATTCAACTTGGAAGCCGCACTTGATATTAATGGATATGCTGATGCCCGTGATGGATGGGTATGAAGCGACAAGACAGATCAAAAAAACTCTAGAAGGTAGAGAAACAATAATTATTGCCCTGACTGCCAGTGCTTTTGACGAGCAGCGACAAATAATTTTGTCTGCTGGTTGTAACGATTTGATCTGTAAACCATTTCGGGAAGAGGTACTATTTGAAAAGATAGCGCAGCACCTCAACCTGCGTTATATTTATGAGAAAGAAAACTTATCTACTTCTTTTTCAACACCGACGCTGCTTAAAAGTTTGACCACCGAGGATTTGAGTGTAATGCCCACAGACTGGGTGGTCGAGTTGCACCGAGCAGCACTTTGTGTTGACGACAACCGCATCCTCGAACTGATCGAGGAAATTCCCGAAACTGAGGCAAATCTCGCTAACGCTTTAACAGATTTAGTTGATAATTTTCGGATAGATATCATTATCGATTTAACTCAATTATATTATGATGAATGACCATCCATTACCAGCGACTCCTAAAGACATTCTGATCGTTGACGATATGCCGGATAATTTGCGACTTTTATCCACTATGCTGACATCTCACGGGTATCATGTCAGGAAGGCTATTAACGGACACTTGGCTTTGCAAGGGGCACAAATATCTCCTCCCGATCTAATTTTACTAGATATTAATATGCCGCAAATGAACGGGTATGAAGTTTGTGAGAAGTTAAAGTTAAGCCCACAAACTAAAGATATTCCGGTAATTTTTATTAGTGCACTAGATGACGTTATGGAAAAAGTTAAGGCTTTTCAAGTAGGAGGAGTAGATTATATTACTAAACCGTTTCAAGTAGAAGAAGTTTTAGCCCGCGTCCAAAACCAACTTTCCCTTCGTTTGCTGCAATCCCAACTGCAACAGCAAGCTAGGGAACTGCACGATCGCAATTCTAGATTGCAGGAAGAAATAGCAGAACGGCAGCGGGCTGAAGAATCAATCCGGTTTTTGCTGGAAACTACGCGGGCGATCGGCGAAGCTGTAGACTTTCACTCAGCTTTAGAAGTAATTCTGCACCAAGTTGGCGAAACAATCGGATGGGATGTAGGAGAAGCTTGGATTCCCGATGCAGAAGGAACTGTCCTGCAATCTGCCCGGGGCTGGTATGCAAGCAACGCGAGGATGGATGCATTCCGCAGGCAAAGCGAACAACTGACATTTGCCATGAATATAGGGCTGCCGGGACGAGTTTGGGCATCCAAGCAACCGGAATGGGTAGAAGATATTTCCAGGGGCTACCCGCATTTTTTCCGAAGTCAAATAGCACTAGAACTCGGATTCAAAGCGGGTTTTGGCGTGCCGATTTTGGTAGGCGATGAAGTATTGGCAGTGCTAGTTTTCTTTAAAATTTCGTCTGGTGGGAAAGACGCACGATTTATAGATGTTTTTAATGCTGTTGGCACTCAATTAGGTTCTTTGATTCAGCGCAAACAAGCAGAAGAATTGCTGCGTATTGCCCAAGAAAAATATCACAGCATTGTAGAAAATGCGATGGAAGGCATTTTTCAAAGCACGCCTTCAGGAGGCTATCTCAGCGCTAACCCAGCTTTGGCAAAATTGTACGGTTACGACTCGCCAGAAGAACTGATGTCCGAGATTAAAAATATTGCTCAGCAACTTTACGTTGACCCAGAACGCCGCCTCGAATTTGTGGCTGCTATGGATGCTGAGAATGCCGTTTCGGGGTTTGAATCTATGGTATGTCGCAAAGACGGGCGCCGGATTTGGGTGTCAGAAAATGTTCGGGCGGTTCGAGATTCAAAAGGTGAGCTGCTCTACTATGAGGGTACTGTTTCTGACATTACAGAGCGCAAATTAGCGCAAGAAGCGCTAAAAGTTCAACAAGAACAAAGCGAGAAGTTGCTGTTAAATATTTTACCCAAACCAATCGCAGAACGTTTGAAGGCAGAGCAAAGCACGATCGCCGACAGTTTTGCCCAAGTAAGTGTTTTATTTGCTGATATTGTTGGCTTTACTGAGTTGTCTGCTAGAATGTCTCCCACCGAGTTGGTAAAGCGCTTGAACGTAATTTTTTCCCACTTCGACCAGTTAGCTGAAAAGTACGGTGTGGAGAAAATTAAGACTATTGGCGATGCTTACATGGTAGTCGGGGGATTGCCTACGCCGAGACAGGATCACGCCGAGGCGATCGCCCAAATGGCCCTGGGAATGCAGGCAAAAATAGCAAAGTTGTGCGCCGAGACAGGGGAAAAACTGGCAATTCGCGTCGGCATCAATTCCGGGCCGGTGGTTGCGGGAGTAATTGGTGTGAGCAAGTTCACTTATGATTTGTGGGGAGATACGGTGAATGTAGCGGCGAGGATGGAAGCTACGGGTTTTGCAGGCAGAATTCAAGTTACTGATGTTACTTATGAGCTTTTGAAAGATAAGTATTTGTTTGAGAGGCGAGGCGTGATTCCGGTAAAAGGTAAGGGGAATATGATGACTTATTGGTTGCTACAAAAAAAGTAAAAATGGAAATTGGGAATTGGGAATGGGAATTGGGAATGGGGCATGGGGCATTGGGCATGGGGCATTGGGTATTACAAATAATAACCAATAACCAATAACAAATAACCAATAACAAATAACCAATAACCAATAACCAATAATTCATGACTACTGACTACTGACTACTGACTACTGACTACTGACTACTGACTTCTGCTATGATGAAAGTAGTTAACGAAACTTTACATAATAGCCGTGACTGCACAACAATTAGTATCTGCAACCAGCTTTGAAAAATTAATTTGGACTTGGAAAGGTCACAAAATCCAATATACCGTCCAAGGAACCGGCCGCCCTCTGATCTTGATTCACGGATTTGGGGCTTCGATCGGACATTGGCGGCAAAATATCCCCCCACTAGCGGCCGGTGGCTATCGCGTATTTGCGCTGGACTTGCTGGGATTCGGTGCTTCCGCCAAACCAGCCCTAGATTACACTCTGGAATTGTGGGAAGAATTGCTGAGAGATTTCTGGGCGGATCTGGTACAGGAACCGGCGGTATTTGTCGGGAATTCGATCGGCGCTTTGCTGAGTTTGATGGTAGTCGCCAACCATCCAGAAATATCAGCAGGCGCAGTCTTAATAAACTGTGCTGGCGGACTCAACCACCGGCCGGACGAACTAAATTTCCCGCTGCGAGTAGTGATGGGGACTTTTACTAAATTAGTTCGATCGCCCCTGATCGGCCCCTTTGTCTTCAACAACATCCGCCAAAAACACCGCATCCGCAACACCCTGCGCCAAGTCTACGGGAACCGCGAAGCCATCACCGACGAACTCGTAGAACTCCTGCACGCCCCCTCCTGTGAGCCCGGAGCTCAACAAGTGTTTGCCTCGATTCTCACAGCCCCTCCAGGCCCTCAACCGTCAGAATTGCTGCCCAAAGTCGATCGTCCGTTATTGGTACTTTGGGGCGCAGACGACCCGTGGACGCCGATCGCCGGCAGCCAGATTTATCAACAATTGGCCGCCAACGATAAACCAGTGAAATTTGTTTCAATTCCCAACACGGGCCACTGTCCCCACGACGAGCGGCCGAGTGAAGTCAACGCTCTGATTTTGGACTGGCTGCTGGAATTGAAGTAAAATTTTTCTGCTCGATCCAATGGCGGGCGATCGACCAAAACCGCTGCATTACATAAGGTTCAGCCCCGAGCCACCGCATCGGCACCCCGGCCGCAGCCGACTCAAAAAACAATTTTTGTAAAAAGTATTGACACAATTTACTGAGTCAGCTATATTGATGGACGTGTGAGGAGCGAACCAGTAAGAGCACCGAGACGAAACACGGCCAGTCGTCGGTGCTCTTTCTGTTGGAACCCATTTTTAAGAGTTTGAAATTATCTATAAATTCACATCCAGAAGATCTGTAAGCCCGCCCCGCTTTCTTCATTTCTTCCTTTGCGTTCTTAGCGTCTTCGCGGTTCGTTAAATAAATATTCGGATGTTGCAAACAAAGTAATTGACTGAACTTAATCTCGAAAAATCCGAAAGTGTGGATTTTTTTTATCATCAAAATTTGATTGCATAGAACTCAAAACTAGAGAGTTATATAATAATAAATTGTCGCTGGGTCGGGGCGAGTGGATATACATTTTTTCCAAATGTCGCTAAACCCGCCCCTGCGCTATTTGTGCTAGAAATATCAACGATCGCCCAAAACAAATTGTTCGATCGCAGCCGCCACCCCATCTTCCTCCACATCCGGCGCCACCCAATCAGCAGCAGCCTTCACCCCATCAGGAGCATTGCCCATTGCCACGCCCACACCCGCGTAGGCAATCATTTCTACATCATTAAAATTGTCGCCGATCGCCATCACGTTCGCTGCCTGCAAACCCAAAAGTTCCTCCGCTAAATACTGCACGGCATCTCCCTTATTCGCCAAAGGATGCGTAGCTTCAAAAAAAGTGGCGACGGATCGAGTCAAATAAAGCTCCGCAGGCGTGTAGCGCTGCCGCATACTGCTGAGCAAGCCGTCGAGTACCCCCGGATTCTCGCACAATGCCAAAACTTTCGTCGGTTCCCCCGGAAGATCTCGCCGCAAATCTTTAATTACCATTGGTTCAATGCCCGATCGTTGGGCATAAATTCGGGTAGCTGCGGTAATTTCCGGCACGTAAAGTTGGTCGTCAATGTAGAAATGGATCGAAAGGAGGGGTCGCAAATGCGGTTCTTCAAAATGATCTAACAGTTGCAGAGCAGTTTGTTTCGACAGCGGCAAGTGCCGCAGCCGTTTTTGAGTAGCGTGATCTTGAATCCATGCGCCCTGGTAGCAAATCAGTGGCAATGTTGAGCCGATGTCGCGGTGAAAACGCAAAGCTGAGCAGTACATCCTGCCCGTAGCGACGGCCACTTTCACTCCCCGCGACTCCGCAGCCAAAATTGCCTGCTTGACTGGTTCTCGGATGGTATTTGACAAACCTGCGATCGTGCCGTCTATATCCACTACCAGCAATTGAATGTCTGCGGTGCCAAAAGCGCGATCGGTCGCATTAGCTGGATTTGAGGCAGTTATATTCTGCATGATTTTTTTAGATTTTAGCTGTTGATTTGCAAGCACCCATTTATTTTGCCACTGGCGGGATAGCAAAGTGCGACTTCTGATTTTTTGAAGACTAAAATATAGATAAGTAAATAAGCAACAAAAAAAGTATCTAGGAGGGCCCTTTAGGGAGGGATTTAGCTCAGCTATATAATAGTAGCCAGTTTACTGCCGTAAAAACCACACTCGCTCGCGATGTGTATTTCCACTTACTTAATAATACTTGTGGCAAAAAAGAATGCAACTGTACGTCTGATCCAAAACCTTATGTCATCAATCATTCCCAATCTAACATTTAAAATTGTATAACCAGCTCTTTCAAATTACCCCCACATATCATGATTTCTATCCCTGGATACCGCATTGATGAAGAACTTTATACAAACCCACACACAGTTATTTATCGAGGGATGCAGCTTGAGGAACAAAAACCCGTTATCCTCAAAACTCTCACGCCGACATACCCTACCCCAGCGCAAATATCTCAACTCCTGCACGAATCCGAAATTCTTAAAAATTTGAGTTTGCCCGGAATAGTCAAGCTTTACAAAATAGAAACATACAATCACTTTCCTGTTTTAGTTTTAGAAGATTTTGGTGGCATTTCTCTCAAAGACTTTCTCGGCAACAACCAGCTAGAGTTACAACAATTTCTGCATATTGGCATCAAACTAGCAGAAACTATTGGGCAACTTCACGAACACCACATTATTCACAAAGATATTAAACCCAGCAATATTATTGTCAATATCGAGACAGGAGATGTCAAGATTGCTGATTTTGCGATCGCCTCCCTGCTACCGGGCGAAAACCCCGCCCCCAGCCATCCCCATTTACTCGAAGGCACTCTCGCCTATATGTCTCCTGAACAAACGGGACGCATGAATCGGGCGATCGACTACCGCACCGATTTTTATTCTTTAGGCGTCACCTTTTATGAAATGCTGTGTGGCGAATTGCCTTTTCAGACGATCGATCCCATGGAATTAGTACACTGCCATATTGCTAAAACGCCAGTTTCTCCTTGTGAAAACAGAAAGCAAAAAGTAGAAAGCAGAAGCATAGAGGGCAGAATCAATCAAGTAGGAACCAAGGAGATTCCTCAAGTCGTTTCCGATATCATCATAAAACTCTTAGCAAAAACAGCCGAAGACAGGTATCAAAGTGCTTTCGGACTTTTGTACGACTTGGAAAATTGTCTCGTTCAACTGCAAACAACAGGCAAAATTTCTCACATAACCCTCGGCGAACAAGATCGGTCAAGTCACCTGCAAATTTCGCAAAAATTTTACGGGCGAGAAGCAGAAGTTAATATGCTTCTTAGTATTTTCCAGCGGATGAGGCGAGGCAATACAGAAATCGTGCTGATTTCTGGTGGTGCAGGTGTAGGCAAATCGTCGTTAGTCTATGAAGTTTACAAGCCGATTCGGCTGGAAAACGGGTATTTTATTGACAGCAAATTTGAGCAATTTAAGCGCGATATTCCCTACGCTTTTTTGCTCCAAGCTTTTCAAGATTTGTTGCGGCAAATTTTCACAGAAAATGCCGCAGAAATCCATGTTTGGAAACAAAAAATTTTCAAAGCACTCGGCGGCAACTGCCAAGTAATTATTGAAGCTATTCCCGAACTAGAACTGATTGTCGGACCGCAGCCCCTCGTGCCCGATTTAGGAGCAAATGAATCTCAAAATCGCTTTAATTTAGTATTTCAAAACTTCATCCGCGTCTTTGCTCAAAAAGAACACCCCCTAGTAATTTTCCTCGACGACTTGCAGTGGGTCGATTCAGCATCTCTCAAGTTAATAGAACTGGTAGCAACTGACCTGGAAACTCAATATTTATTAATAATTGGAGCTTATAGAGACCAGGAAGTAGATGCAAATCATCCCCTAATGCTGACCGCCGAAGCAATTAAAAAATCAGGCGGCACTGTGAGCGCGATCGCCATTCCGCCGTTAGATATAAGCAGCGTCAACCAATTCGTTGCCGATACTTTGAACTGCGCCCCAGAAAAATCACTAAGTTTAGCAGAATTGCTTTTGCGAAAAACCGCTGGAAATCCATTCTTTTTAACTCAATTGATAAAATTTCTTTATTCAAAAAACTTAATTCAACTTAAACTTTCACCCTCGAATAATTTGGTCAATCTAGCTGAATCTAACCTGTCGGGCTTAGCGCAACCAATCTCAGAGCAAATTGTGAAAAAATGCCATATCACAGGCGAGTGGCAGTGGGATATCGAACAAATACAAGAAATGGGAATAACTGACAATGTTGTCGAATTAATGATAGATAACATTCAGAAACTTTCAGAGGCTACCCAGGAACTGCTTAAATTAGCCGCTTGTATCGGAAACAAATTTGATTTAAAAACTCTCTCGACAATCGCCGAAAAACCTCTGGCGTCCGCAGCCACCGACCTCGGTGACGCACTTCAGTCCGGTCTGATTTTGCTCGTGAATAACGCCTACAAAATTCCGATCGCACTAGCAGCAAGCGCAGAAGTAACAGATACAATATCTAGAGACTTTACCGATAAATTGTCCATGCCAGTGGCTGAGGTTCCTAGCGCTACTTACCAATTTTTGCACGAGCGAGTGCAGCAAGCAGCTTATGCTTTAATCTCCGATTATCACAAACAAGAAATTCATCTCAAAATCGGCAAATTTTTACTACGAAATGCACCGCCAGAGCAATTAGAAGAGCATATTTTTGATACCGTAAACCAACTAAATTCAGCCCAAAAAATTATCAGCAGCCAATTAGAACAATTTCAATTATGCCAATTAAATTTAATTGCAGGTCGCAAAGCAAAAGCAAGTGCAGTTTACGAACTTGCCCTCAAATATTTAACCGTAGGTATTGAACTGCTTCCCCCCGAAAGTTGGGAAACTGACTACGAGTTGACTCTTGCACTCTACGAGTCAGCAGCAGAAGCTGCTTACCTCAATACTGACTTTGAACCAATGGAAAAATGGGCGAAAATTGTCCTGCAACACGCAAAAAATGAACTAGATAAAATCAAAGTGTTTGAAATCAGAATCATAGCTTGTGCGATGCAAACCAAACTCCAAGAATCGGTAAAAATTGGTCGGGAAGCCCTAAAAATGTTAGGAATCAACTTTCCCCAATCGCCGATTCCCCTCCACATTCAGCAAGCACTGGCTAAAACGGCTGCTTATTTAACCGACCGAAAAATAGAAGATTTAATTAACTTGCCGATTATGACAAATCCGCACAAATTAGCAACTATGCGCGTGCTTTCCAGTATGTTTTCAGCTACATTTATAGTTGAACCTGTGCTGCTGCCGCTGATTGTGTGCGAGCAAGTTAATTTATCTATTAATTACGGAAACTCTACTTTTTCTGCCTTCGGTTATGCTAATTACGGAGCAATTTTAAAAGGAATAGTTAGAGATATTGAATCTGGCGATCGCTTTGGTCAATTAGCTTTAAAGTTGAGCGAGCGATTAAATGCGTTAGAACTCAAAAGCAAAACGCTTAATTTAGTAGCATTCATTTTGATGAACGGCAAGCATCACGTTAAAGACTCTTTGCCACTATTAGAGGAGGCCTATCAAAGCGCGCTAGAAAATGGGGATTTAGAATCTGTCGGATATTCAGCCGTAAATATTTGTCAGTCTTTGTATTTTATCGGTCAAGAATTGCCACAACTGGAACGGAGAATGGTAAGTTACAACAATTTGCTGTTTCAACTCAAGCAAGAAACTGTATTGACTTGGAATCAAATATATCGGCAAACTATTTTGCAATTGATGGGAGAATTGGAAAGTTCACACCTTGTATTAGGTGAAGCATACAGCGAAGAAAAATTGTTGTCGCTGCTGTTGAAAGCTAACGATCGGGTGGGACTACAGCACTTCTATGTGCAAAAATTAATCCTAGCGTATTTATTTGGGGATACCGCTACAGCGCTAGAAAATGCAGCGCAAGCCGAAGTATATTTAGACGGAGTGGCTGGCTTTATTAATGTTTCTGAATACCAGTTTTATGATTCTCTAGCTCGCCTAGCAGCCTATCCATCTGCAACAGACGAGGAACAAGAAGAGCATATTTTTTACGCTGTCAGTAACCGGAAAAAGTTGCAACAAAAAGCGCTTTCGGCGCCCATGAATCTTCAGCACAAATGCGACTTGCTTACGGCAGAAAAAGCGCGTGTTTTGGGCAATGTTGTGAGAGCAATGGAATATTACGATCGCGCAATTGAAGGAGCCCAAGAAAACGGATACATACAAGTCCAAGCACTAGCAGCAGAATTGGCAGGAGCATTTTATCTATCCATAGGACGAGAAAAAAATGCTAAAACTTACTTGACAGAAGCGCGTTATTGCTATCAGCGCTGGGGAGCAACAGCCAAAGCAGCGCATTTAGAATCGAAATACTCGCACTTGCTAACTTCAGGCTCGATTTCAACTAATATTGAAACTCACAAATCTACCAGCAGCGCTTCCACTACGAACGACAGTGCAGGCGTGCTAGACTTGACCACAGCAGTTAAAGCATCGCAAACCTTAGCCGGCGAAATAGTTCTAGACAAACTGCTGGCAAAAATGATGAAAATTGTTATTGAAAATGCCGGGGGGCAAAGAGGCTTTTTAATACTAGAAAAAGAGGGTCAATGGGTGATTGAAGCATCAGGATCTGTAGATGTTGATCGCGTTGCTGTCATGCAATCAATCCCGATAGATTTTGTAGCCGACGATCGAGAAGTAACTTTGCTGGCAGTGGCAGTTGTGAATTACGTCGCCCGCACCCAGCAAAGTATAGTTTTAAACGATGCCAGCCGCGAAGGACAATTTACTCGCACACCCTATATAATGACCGTTCAACCTAAATCAATTCTTTGCACTCCGTTAATTAATCAAGGCCAACTCACTGGGATTTTATATTTAGAAAACAATCTGACTACAGGCGCTTTTACACAAGACAGGTTAGAAATATTAAAACTGCTGTCTTCTCAAATTTCTATATCCATCGAAAATGCTCAACTTTACGCCAACTTGCACCAATTCAATCAGAATCTGGAAAATTTAGTACAGCAGCGTACCGCAGAACTCTCCCAAACTTTAGAAGACTTAAAATCGGCTCAAAATAAACTGGTAGAGTCGGAAAAAATGGCTGCCCTCGGCGGGTTGGTGGCAGGTGTCGCCCACGAAATCAATACTCCCATCGGTATCGGCATCACCGCCGCCTCCCTGCTTGCTGAAAAAGCCACAAAGTTTTTTGAGGTTTACAGTAACGGCCAAATAAAACGTTCCGAGTTAGAAAAGTTTCTGGATACCGCCGTGCAAAGCAGTAATATGATCTTATCTAACCTCACGCGGGCAGCCGACTTGATTCACAGTTTTAAAGAAGTAGCTGTAGATCAGTCGAGCGAGTTAAAACGCACGTTTAATGTTAAAAACTATCTAGAGGAAATTTTGACATCCTTAACCGCCAAACTAAAAAGAACTAAGCACAAAATAGAGATTAAGTGTGATGAAAATATAGTCGTGGACAGTTACCCCGGCGTAGTGTGTCAAATTGTGACAAATCTGGTGTTGAATTCCCTAATTCACGCCTACGATGGAGAAGACGAAGGAGTTCTGGCTTTTGATTTCAAACTAGAGGGCGATCGGCTAATATTTGAATATGCCGATAACGGCAAAGGAATTGACCCAGAAAATCTAAGTAAAATTTTTGAACCGTTTTTTACCACCAAAAGAGGTCAAGGAGGCACGGGATTGGGACTGCACATTATTTATAACCTTGTTACTCAAAAACTAAAAGGCACAATTAACTGCACAAGTCAAGTAAATAAAGGCACAAAATTTATGATTGAATTTCCCGCTAAAATGAGCAATGAGTTATGAGACCGCCAACATGGATATAAGTTTTATATAGGAGAACGATATATGTCAGAAGCTAATAAAAACCTGTTGGCAGCAGGCGATGACGAATTAATCGCGGCGGGCGACGATGAATTAATATTTGCTGAGGAAGACGAGGCGGAACAAAAACCGCTAGAAGAAAGTTGGAAAATATTAATTGTAGATGATGAAGTAGAAATTCATAATATTACTAAACTAGCGTTAAACGATTTTAAATTTGAAGGTAAGAGTATAACATTTATCAGCGCTTACTCAGGAAAAGAAGCTAAAGAAATAATCCAAAATAACTACGACATAGCCTTGATTTTACTCGATGTAGTTATGGAGACAGAAGAAGCAGGCTTGGAAGTAGTTAAATACATCCGCGATATTTTAAATAATCAAGTAGTGCGAATTATTTTACGCACTGGACAGCCCGGACAAGTACCAGAAGATGTAGTAATTGTCAGCTACGATATCAATGATTACAAAACCAAAACTGAACTTACTAATAAAAAATTATTTACCACAGTAGTCACCGCACTGAGAGCATTTAGATCGCTCAATCAAATCGAGTCCAGCAAAAGCGAACTCGAAAAAATAGCCGCCGCATCAGCTCGTTTTGTACCCCGTGAATTTTTGAAATTTCTCAAAAGAGAAAGCATCGTTGATGCTAGACTAGGAGACGCTGTACAAGCAGAAATGACGATTATGTTTGCCGACATTCGCTCATTTACAAGTCTGTCAGAAAGTATGTCTCCCCGAGAAAACTTTGAATTTCTTAACTCTTACTTAAGCCGAGTTGGTCCAGTTATCCGCGAGTACAACGGTTTTATAGATAAATATATTGGTGACGGGATTATGGCTTTGTTTCCTAACAGGGCTGAAGATGCTGTGCAAGCAGCAATTGAGATGCAGCAGCAAGTAAAAATTTATAACAGACACAGGCAAAACAGTGGCTATCAACCTATTTCGATAGGGATTGGTTTGCATACGGGGACTTTAATGTTAGGTACGATTGGCGAAGCGGAACGAATGGAAAGTACGGTGATTTCTGATGCCGTTAATCTAGCTTCCCGCGTGGAAGGATTGACAAAGCTTTATGGGGTGGCTATTGTAGCTAGCGTCCAAACCCTTTGCCGGATAGACGATCCTCAACATTACAAGTGCCGATTTCTCGATCGCGTTCAAGTCAAAGGAAAACAAACACCTGTTGCTGTATTTGAAATTTACGATGGCGACTCGGCAGCAATGATCGAACTAAAAGCACAAACTCAAACTTATTTTGAACAGGGGATTTTTTTTCACTACCAGCAGCAATTCGCGCAAGCAAGGCAAATGTTTCTGCGGGTTTTGCAAATCAATAAGTATGATAAGGCAGCAGCTTTTTATGCAGAACGCTGCGATATGTTGATGAAAAATGCAGTCATTATGACTCTGGAAGGTATTGAAATTTAGTTGAGGGGTAATGGGGAATTGGGCATGGGGCATGGGGCATGGGGCATGGGGAATTGGGAATTGGGCCGAAAAGAATTAGGAAATGGGCATCCGCTAAGATAGTGAACAGTGAACAGTGAACAGTGAACAGTGAACAGTGAACAGTGAACAGTGAACAAATAACTTAATTTATGCGCTTCAAATCCCTTGATGTTTTTCGCGGAATTGCGATCGCCTCAATGATTCTAGTCAACAACCCCGGTAGTTGGGAACAGGTGTATCCACCGCTAGAACACGCAGAATGGCACGGCTGCACCCCGACAGACTTAATATTTCCGTTTTTCTTGTTCATCGTTGGCTGCGCGATGTCTTTCTCGCTGTCTAAATATATTCAAAATTATCCAAAAACCGGAAGAGAAACCTCAAAAATTACACAAACCAAGCAAAAATCAGAATCCGCCAAAAACCCTCTTCCTTCTTCCTTATTCCTTCTTCCCTATTCAAATATTTACTGGCGAATTGCGCGCCGCGCCGCGATTCTATTTATATTAGGATTACTGCTAAATACATCTTCGATCGCCCTTGACGTACTTCTCAACAGCGCCCCGCTTGAAAACTTCGGTAAAATCCGCATCATGGGAGTATTGCAGCGCATCGGCTTAGCTTATTTCATCAGTGCGATCGCCATTCTCAACCTCTCCCCCCGCAATCAAAAACTGCTCGCGGTTGCCGTACTTTTCGGCTATTGGGCTGCATTAACCGTAGTCCCTGTAGGGGAGTACACTGCCGGCGAACTCACGCCAGAAGGAAATTTAGGGGGATATGTCGATCGGCTAATTCTCGGTAGCCAACACCTGTACAAAGGCGGCCCCTTCGACCCCGAAGGATTGTTGAGTACCTTACCCGCAGTTGTCACAGTCCTCACAGGCTACTTTACCGGAGAATGGCTGCGCGTCCAGCCAATCAAAACCAGCACCAGTGTAAACTTAGCAATCTGCGGCCTCAGTTGGGTGGTAATCGGCCACTTGTGGGGATTTTTATTTCCGATAAACAAACAGCTTTGGACAAGTTCCTATGTAGTTTTTACTGCTGGTTGGGCGTTGCTATTGCTAGCAGCTTGCTACGAAACAATTGAAGTGCGAAATTGGAAATGGGGGCGACCGTTTGAAATCATGGGATTGAATGCAATTTTTTTGTTTGTCGCCTCCGGTATAGTTGCCAGAATTCTTCTAAAAACCCATATCTGTACTGCTGAAAAGGCTCCAACAACTTACACTTGGATTTATGAAAACTGGTTTTTGCCGTGGGCGGGACCGCTGAATGGTTCCCTAGCATTTGCCGTGACTGCGGTCTTATTTTGGTGGTTAATTTTGTATGGAATGTACCGACGTGGTTGGGCGATAAAAATTTGAGTGGTTTGGTATGTAGTGGATATAACTCTTTTCTGGGTAGCGCCCGATCTACTTGAAAAGGCTTTGGGTACTGTCGGCGAACACTAATTCGGTGACGATCGCAACCACTGTTTCTGGGTCAATAGGTTTGGCAAGGTGACGTTGAAAGCCTGCCGCGATCGCCTGCTGTAGATCCATCTCTCCAGCATAGGCAGTCAGGGCGATCGCAGGAACTTGTCCGCCTTGCTCGATCGGCAGGCTGCGAATGTGACGCATCAACATATAGCCATCCATTTCTGGCATCCCAATATCACTGACAACGATCTCTGGAACCGCTTGGGAAAATGCTTGCAGTGCTTTAGTTGCAGAGGCAACGCTGGTGACGATCGCCCCCGCTTGTTCTAAAACAAAGGCTACAAACTCGCGTGAGTCTACCTCATCATCCACGACTAAGACGCGAATGCCGCTTAAATCTCCCGTTGAGTCGGAGGGCGGCTCGATCGCTGGCAATTCCTGAAAGCGAGGCGCAAGCGGAATGCGAACTGTAAACGTAGCCCCCTGTCCTTCACCAGGGCTATCAACCGCGACAGTTCCCCCGTGCAGTTCCACAATTTGCTGCACGATCGCCAGTCCTAATCCCAAGCCGCCAAAGTTGCGGGTGGTGGCTCCATCTTCTTGCCGGAAATGCTCGAAAACATAGGGCAGGAAGTCAGAGCGAATGCCTTTTCCAGTATCAGTAACTTGAATTTCAGCGTGGATTTCATCCACAGCTAGAGTAACAGCGACTTGTCCCCGGTGAGGTGTGAATTTGACCGCGTTAGACAACAGATTCCAGATGACCTGCTGCAACCGTCCAGCATCGCCGATGACGATGCCAACACTGGGTAAAATCGTTGTGCAAATTTGAATGGCTTTCGCTTCTGCGGCTAATCGAACCGTCTCCAGCGCTTCTGAGATGACTTTACTCAGATCGACCGGCAACACGGTTAAAATCAGTTTGCCGCGCAAAATCCGAGAGATATCCAGCAAATCGTCAATGAGTTGCGCCTGGAGTCGGGCGTTACGCTCGATCGTCGCCAGTGCGGTTGCAGTTTTTGTCGCGTCCAATTTTCTCTGCTGCAATAGTTTTGACCAGCCCAGAATCGGATTGAGCGGCGATCGCAATTCATGGGACAGCACTGCCAAAAACTCATCTTTGATCTGGTTGGCGCGATCGGCAGATTCTCGTGCAACTTGCTCTTGCGCCAGCAGTCGTTCCAGTTCAGCTTCAGCTTGCTTTTGCTTCGTGATATCGCGGGAAATTGCTAAAAGTTGAGTCACTTGTCCAGTGGTATTTCGCACGGGTGTGATAATGATATCCCACCACTTCGGTGTGCCCTTGTAAGTGGGAAGATAGGCTTGAAACTGACCGACTTTGCCCGCTTTGGCAGCCGCGATCGCTGCCTTGGCATTTTCATAATATTTACCTTGCCAGATATCTTGCCAACTGGTGTTTAGAACGAGTGACGGATCGTCGATTTCCAACAGGCACAACCCGCCTGGATTGATATAGACGATTTCGCTATCGAGCATTAAGACTTTAATGCAATCTTGACTGCTTTCCAGTATGCGTTGCTTTAGCTCCTCACTGTCGCGCAAGGCTGCTTCGGAGCGGGCGCGTTCGGCTGCAGCCCAAGTACGCTCGGCAACTTCTTCCACCAGAGACACCTCGTCCAGCGTCCAAGCTCGTGGCTCGGATGTGTGGACTGCCAGCCCCGCTACAAACTCGCCTTCCTTGACCAGGGGTATACCGATGTATGCCCCAATCTGGCTCGCGGCGTAGGCCGATCGCTGCTCTGGAGATAGGTTGGGATCGGCTTCCACATCGGATGCGACCACAGGGCAACCCGTGCGGTACGCTGCAAGCAGCTTTGGCCCGAACGAATCAATCGGGTATTTGCCAGCCATTGTTTCGGCTCCGTTGACGTAATCACGCTCAACGACGTAATCAGCGCCGCGAACCTCGAAGTACGCCACGCGGTTCGCGCCGAGATATTCGCCCAGCACGCGGCTGGCTGTAGCCTGAATCTCTACTGGGTCGGCAAGCGGGCGGAGCGCGTCGGCGATAGAGACGCGGAAAGCATCAAATTCGGCGGCTCGCCGCAAAATTTCTTCTGCCCGTTTGCGATCGCTAATATCTTTGAAGACAAGCGCCACTTTTCGCGCTTGGGCTTCACCCGTGCGACAGGCATACACATCGAACCAACGGTTCAGTGCTTTAGCATAATTCTCAAACTGAAGCGGTTCGCCCGTTATCGCGATTCTGCCATAAATTTCAAACCAATGCTTCTCATGATCTGGGGCGAGTTCAAGCATCCGCTTGCCCACTGCCTGCACCAATCCTGATTGTTGTTCAAACGACGGATTGACTTCTAAAAAGCGGTAGTCAATCGCGCGATCGTCTTTATCAAACAGCATCTCGATGACGCAAAAGCCATCGCCGATCGACTCAAACAGCGTCCGGTAGCGTTCCTCGGATTGACGCAGGGTTGCGGCAGTTTGAATGTGCTCGGTAACATTTTTAAAATAAACGGTGATGCCATTTGGAGCGGGGTAAGTGCGAACTTCGTACCAGCGAGCGTGATCCTGGTAAAACGCGGTCATTGACGCAGCCACGCGATCGCGCATTGCACTCGAGTAAACCTGTGCCAACTCATGGCCAACCAATCCTGGATACTCTTGCCATAAATTCTTGCCAATCAAATCCCCTGGAGTGCGATCGAGTAGTGTTTCGGCCGATCGATTGGCGTAGGTGAACCGCCAGTTTTCATCCAGGGAATAGAAGGCTTCAGCGATGCTCTCCAGAATATTGCGAGTCTGCTCCTCGCTTTGGCGCAAGGCTTGTTCTGCCAGTTTGCGATCGGTCATATCTCGCGTCACGCCTGCCACTGCGTCTACTGCACCGTTTATCCCTAAAATTGGCACGAAAATGTATTCATAGGTGCGCGTGCCGATCGCGCTAGTGTAGGGTGCTTCATCCTTGAGCGTCTGGCACGTCTCGATAACTTGTTGAATCTGTTGTTGAACTCTGGTCGCTAAATCAGTTGGATAATCCAGCTCAAAAAAGTTCTTTCCCAAAGCTTCATCCAAACTTTTCTGCCAAAGATTGAGCAACGCCGGACTGATATAAGTGAACCGTCCTGACAGATCGAAGGTGTAAATAAAATCGGGAATTGCACCGACGATCGCATCGAACTTTCGCAGTTGCCGTTCGAGTTCGGTGCGGCTCTCAAGCGAAACGGCTTCAGCACGGGCACGCTCGACGGTTGCCCACGTCTGCTCTGCGGTTTCCTCAACTCGTCTTACCTCGTCTTCTGTCCACTGGCGAGGGTTTGCCTGATGCACTGCCAGCAACGCGACAAATCGCTCGTTCTTGATCAGCGGCACATCAATATGCGCGGCAATATCTATCGAGTGATACCTTGCCTTCTGGCTGGCTGTGTATTTATGGTAGTTTGCCACATCGGGAACGATCGCCGTTTGCCCCGCTTGATGGTCTTCTATCAGGTTCCGCCCAAAGTCTTCCACACGGTACAGCCCACTCAATTCGGCAACACCGTTCGTGTAGTTTTTATGAACGATAAGCTCTTTATCGCCCGGTAACACTTCAACGTAAATAACGCGGCTTGCGCCTAGAGACTCGCCCAGAATGCGGGCCGCGATCGCCTGAATCTCATTAGCATCTGTTAGTGGACGTAGCGCATTGGTGAGCTTGACTCGAAACGCATCGGCTTGGGCAGATTCTAGCTGCGTCTTTTCTGGGTGCGGGGTGCGATCGAGTTCTGTCAACAGAATTTGCACAGCCGTTTTCAGGCTGTCCGACCAAGTTTCGACCGCCCCCAGTAGCGTTTGCGACCAATCGTGCGATCGCATCAGCATCGCCATCTCGCTATCGCCTGCAAATAAATTTTTACGAGCAGCCTCATCTACCACATCAATCACACACTCTACCTCGCTGAAAAATACTGAGCTAAAAGCTGTTTGCTGCCCTCTCGAATGACGATTTAAGAGGATTGACCCACTTCCGCAACCCGCGTCCGAATTTGCCTTAATGCCAAAGGTGAGGGTTGAATCCGTCGATTCTCCCAACGATTAATCGTTACTATTAGAAGATTTCATACACTTTAAGGACATGGTATCTATCATACTCAATATCTGTCAAAAAGTAGACCGGCCGATCTCCCTTAACAATAGTCTGGACAGTTTTTAAGCAGCATTGATTAAATTGTGGAAAGTTAAAAAACCATGAGCGAAACTGAGGACGAGCAGTTTTTTCATTTAAACAACTCTAACGACTGAAATTGGTAAATTTAACCGAACCATAAACGAGCAAAAGGGTTGAATATAAAACCACTAAAAACTTGTTTTGGGGTTGACTAATCGCTGTATTTGTTGTATTATTGATTTAATAATATTCATAAGCCAACCATCTAAAAAGCTGGTGTATTTTTTAGTTTAACTTAAAATAATGCCTTTTTTTCTGTTGGTTTTTAGCTTTGATTCCACTCACTTTTTCGCTTCTGTGATGTACTGCGTTAGCGAAGTTTGCCGTAGGCATCGCATCCCTATCTAAAAACTCTCCGGAGTATTGAATTAGTCTAAAGCAGAAAAAGCAGAGCGAGCTTCCGAATCGAGAAATTGCGACGGCCCAAATGCCTCAACCAATCCCAGCTTAAGGATTTTGCGCGTAAAAGCCGTAGCTTGCGGGGCGGGACGCCATCGCGCGCCGGGAATCCGTAACTACAAATGAACCCAAATCGCTAAAATAAAAAAAAGATACGTAATAGGCAGGCCCTGTCAATGATCCCAACAGTTATAGAACAATCCGGTCGCGGCGAACGCGCTTTTGACATTTACTCGCGACTCCTGCGCGATCGCATCGTCTTCTTGGGCCAACAGGTTGACTCTGACTTAGCTAACCTGATCGTTGCCCAATTGCTATTTTTAGACGCCGAAGACCCCGAGAAAGATATTTATCTCTATATCAATTCCCCAGGGGGTTCGGTAACAGCAGGTATGGGCATTTTTGACACGATGAACCACATCCGCCCCGACATTTGCACTATTTGTCTCGGTTTGGCCGCCAGCATGGGCGCTTTTCTGTTGAGTGCGGGCGCTAAAGGCAAGCGGATGAGTTTGCCTCACTCCCGGATTATGATCCACCAACCTCTAGGCGGAGCTCAAGGCCAAGCAACCGATATTGAAATTCAGGCCAAAGAGATTTTGTACCACAAACGCCGCCTGAACGAACATCTTGCCAACCATACCGGTCAGCCGCTTTCCCGCATTGAAGAAGATACCGAACGGGATTTCTTCATGTCGGCTGAAGAAGCCAAGGACTACGGATTAGTCGATCAAGTCATCGATCGCCGTCCTTCCGCCAGCCGCCCGATCGCCGCTGTCGTCTAAATAAAAAGTTAAAAATCAAAAATGAGGAAATATTCTTCATTTTTGATTTTTAATTTTTAACGGTCATATAGCAGTTTTCAGTGGAGTGAATTACAGATGCTGGGGCGCATGATACGGCGTCACAGTTAAATCCTTACTGTATTTCATACAATTGAAAACTGCTATATTTAGCTTTTTCTAAAAAAACCTCACACCTAGAAACCCTACAAAATTACTAAGGCAAAGATTCGAGATATTGCAGGAAGTCGAGCAATTCTACTTGATTTAAGAAATGGCGCGCTTCTTTGCCGTAACCTTGTTTGAGATAATCTTTTCCTTGGTTGGCAGTCCAGCCCAATCGTTTTATTTCCTCAGTAGTTCTGCTGTAGATTTCCAAATATTCTAGGAAATCTACCAACTGTTCGCTAGAAAGCTCTCTCTGCGACGACTTGCCGAAATTTTGTTCGAGACAGTCAGTTTCTTGTTTCTTAGTCCATTTCAAGCGCCTGAGGATTGCCTCTATTTGGGCGATCGTATCAGAATTATCCTCGATCGCATCGCTGGGGATTCCCACTGCGATCGGTTGCAATTCCCTGACTTCGGCGGCACCCTGTAGCAGTTCACTTTGGCTAGCAGTCGGCACCTCCAGTTCCTGAAGTGGTTCGCCGTAGCTGGAAGAAAGCCAAGCGTCCGAGTCTAACTGCTTCGGTACAAATCCAGTAGCCTCCACGCGATCGACCTTTGGAGGCAGCGGTTCCGGTACAGGTGCGATCGGCTCTTCATTTAATTTCGCTTCAGTCTTGACAAAATTGCTTTCTTGTGGTAGTGGCAATTTGTCGGGAACAGGGATTTCTAGAACAGGAAGAGGAGCAAGAGCAGGCGGAACCGGAACAGCAGGAGGAGGGGGAGGGGGAACAGCAGCAACCGGAGCAACCGGAGCAACCGGAGCAACCGGAGCCGGCTCAACACTCGCGATCGCACGATCGGGCGCAGCAGATCCAAGGACAGCGATCGCTCGCAACCGAGCGCGGTCTTCAGCATCCTCAACAGACTCAGCAGCCGACATAGCCGTAGCCAGAGTTTTGCCGTCAACCTGAACCAGACAGCGAACAACAAACTTACCGTGATGAACAGTCAGCAACTCACAAATTAACTGTCCAGCGGGATAAAGGGCGCGAAATTCAGCAAACATAATTTTTTGACCCCGAAACCAGGAGGGGCTTATGACTTAAGTGTAGTACAGCCAGAGAGAAAACAATTTTCTGAAAGCACCTATTCAACATACAATAAATTAAAGGTGAGTCATCCGCGCAACCTTACACGCCACTAAACCCCATCCCACATCCGGCAGTTTAAGCTAACAAGCACCGGGCGTCATTTCTACCTATAGGAGATGGCACAGCAACTAAGCAAAAGTAGTAAAAGTCTCCGGTTTTGTGTACCTTGCACTTTCTACAGCACAGATTGCTCCCGACCCGCTCGTTGCACCTCCGTCCGCAAGGACAGATCGCGTGCAAAAAAACAGGGGCATCGCAGCAGCGAGCTACTAGCAATTTTGCCTTAAAGATCCGGTAAATTCTTTGCTAAAGCAAGAAGCAAGAGGCACTTCAAAAGGAAGAAGGAACAAGGCAGAAGGAACAAGGCAGAAGGAAGAAATGCAAATTTAATCCCTCTCCATCCCTCCATCGGCTCATCCTCGACTCAAGCCGTCGCTTTCAGTATCGAGCCATCTTTTAAGAACCGACAGGGGCTTTCTAATTTGCGAAGTGCTCGGCGCTGCTGACCTAAAAGCAAACAAACCAACGCTAAAAAATTGTATTGGGGAATAGCGTGCGGGACATTTTTCTGCACCGTCAGCAGTCAGTTCAAGACAGACAGCAGACAATTAGCACGAAGCCGGTGTCGGGAGAGAATCTCAAAAAAACCTCGCGATCAAACAAGGTGGCTGTGCTCGCGTCTCCACCTATTAACCCGCGAATTTGTTGGGAAGCAGGCACTACGAGGGCCCGAGGGGGTGCGGCTGATTTCGCCAAAATTTAGACTAATTGCTGGAAACAAGAGGATCGATCGCTACATGGAATTTTCTATCGCTGCACTGCTGGCAAATTTTACAGAAGACAAATTAGTGGCTCCTAAAGCATTGGAGAAAAAACTCGACTGCAACGACGCCACCAGTCAACTCAAACTTCAAATCGCATTAGAAGCTCTAGAGAAAATTGGCATATTAGTCAAAGACAAAGGCCGATATCGCCGAGTAGCTGAAGACGACGTAGTAGAAGCAAAACTGCGCTGTTCGAGCAAAGGATTTTGCTTTGCAATTCAAGACGCCGAAGGCTCTGAAGACGTTTATGTGCGGGAAAGTCACCTCTCGACAGCTTGGAATGGCGATCGAGTCTTAGTCAAAATCATCAAAGAAGGTAGCCGCCGCCGATCGCCCGAAGGCGAAGTCATGCTCATCCTCGAACGCGCCAACCCCTCGGTACTCGCGCGAGTCAAGCAAACCGCCACCCCCACCGGCCGCGTCAGCTACAGAGCAATCCCCCTGGACGATCGCCTGTTGTTTGAACTAGACTTGCTCGCAAATGGCACAAATCTCCAAGAGGCGATCGACCACCTAGTACACGTCGAAGTCAAACGCTACCCCCTCGGCACCCATCGCCCAGTCGGCAAAGTAGTACAGGTACTCGGTTCCGACGCCGAAGCCGCTGACGATCTCGACATCGTATGCTGCAAACACGACTTGCCGCGATCGTTCCCCGCCGCCGTCATCAAAGCAGCCGAAAATTTGCCCAGCAAAGTCAAAAAAACCGACATCAAAAAACGGCTAGATTTGCGTAACATCCTGACTGTTAGCTTCAGCAAAAACGAACCGGGAGCAAGCAACAGCGAAAACGATGCCCCTAAAGTTGAGGAGGAAAATATCTCCGAGGGAGGAGCCGAAAACGAGTTCGATCCGACATCGTTCCTCTCCGATCCGCCAGTGGAACGCGCTGTGTCGATCGAAACCCTGAAGCCCGGCCGCTGGCAAATAGGAATCCACATCAGCGACGCCGCCGAGTACGTGCAGCCAGAAACCCCGATCGACCGCGAAGCCCGCAAGCGAGGCACCGCCGCCCATCTGGGAGAAAAAATCATCGCCGTACTTCCAGAAATCCTCAACGAGCGCTGCTCTCTGCAGCCAGATACCGAACGGCTGACCTTCAGCATACTGCTCACCCTAGACGAATCTGGAGAACTCTTAGAATACGAAATTCAAGCCAGCGTCATTCAAATTGACTACCACCTCACCTACCAGCAAGCTCAAGCAATTCTCGAACCAGGCGATGCCGAAGATCACCCTTTATCATCCGCCCTCCGTCCTTTCCTAGATCAAATGTCGGCTGCCTCACAGGCTGCCAGAAAGGCAAGGCTCAAGCGGGGAGCTTTTGAACTAAATTTGCCCGATGCTAACTCTCACTTCGACGACGAAGGCGAATTAGGAGCTTTTGCATTCGCTCCCCCCGCCCAGTCGGCTGTCTCCGAGTTGGTGGTACTCGCCAACCAAGCTGTCGCCACTCACCTGCAGGCCTTGGGAGTCCCAGCAATCTACCGCGTCCAGCCGATGCCAGACCCGGCAGACATTCAAGAGTTCATCAAACTCTCCAACAACCTCGGAGGCGAACTGTATCTCGAAAGCGAAGAAGAAGTTTTGCCCTTGGACTTTCAGCGATTTACCCAGCAGTTTGCCGGCCTTAAGTCCGAAAGAGTTCTCACCTACCTGCTAGAAGACACGATGAAGCCCGCTGTTTACAGCACCACTCCCAAGCCGCACTTCGGTTTGGGGCTGTCAGAGGGTTACACGCGCTGCACTTCGCCGCTTTCCCGCTACGCCGATTTGCTGATACTGCGGGTGTTGCAAGCGGTGTTCGAGCAAGGCCGCAGCAGCCGCACAACACGGGCTAAGGAAAAAGTTGACTTGCACCATTCCTCCTGTCACGGTCAAATTACTTGGAATGTTCTCCCGCCAGATTTGCACCACGAATTTGAGACAGAGTTTGCATCGGCCGTGGTACACCTGACGGAACGGGAAAGGGTTGCTGAGGATGCCGAAAGCGATTTGCAGGGATTGAAGAAAACCGGATTGATGAAAGAACGCACCGGGCAAACTTTCCAGGGTTTGATTACAGGTGTGCAGTCTTATGGTTTCTTTGTCGAAATTGAGGTGCGGCCGCCGGAGAGCGACATTCTGCGTGTGGAGGGACTCGTGCACGTTTCTTCGCTCAAGGATGACTGGTACGAGTATCGATCGCGCCAGCAAACTTTGGTGGGTCGCAAGAACCGCAATCAGTACCGTTTGGGCGATCGGGTAGAAGTTCAAGTCAAGAGTGTTGACTACTACCGCCAGCAAATTGATTTAGTTGCAGTTGGCGGCGGCAGTCAAGCTTTTGATGATGATGAATAATCTGTTGACAGTTGACAGTTGACTGTTGGCTTTTCTCAATACTTAGTTGTCATTGTCTGGCAACTAAGTATTAAGAAGTGGGCGGGAAACTATACTCAGCAATCATCAATAAATAATTAAGGACTAATATCAAATCCGATAGCATCGGAATTGTAAAATCTAGTCAAGAGTTAACAATCACGGACGGTGCAAGCGGAATTTATATAATTTATCTGCGTTGATCTGTGTTAATCTGCCTGTATCTGCGGTTAAAAAAAGAGAATATATAACCGCAGATGACAAGGGATTGACGCTGATTTACGCAGAGATCGAAAAGAGATAGATGAATAATTCCGATGCTAACAGCTTGGATATAACAACTAATTACTAACAACAGTCATCCGAGAACTAACAAATAACTAATGACGAATAACTACCCCCTCATTGTAGGAGTTACCGGTGCATCGGGACTGATTTATGCGGTGCGAACATTGAAATATTTGTTGGAAGCCGATCGCGCTATTGAACTGGTCGCTTCCAAGTCTACTTACATGGTTTGGCAAAGCGAACAGAACACCCGAATGCCCGCAGAGCCGACGCTTCAAGAGGAATTCTGGCGGGAACAAGCAGGAGTAGCCACAATGGGTAAACTTCGGTGCCATCCCTGGCAAGATGTCGGTGCTAATATTGCTAGTGGCTCCTTTCGCACCCAAGGAATGATCGTTATTCCCTGTAGCATGAGTACGCTGGGCAAATTGGCGGCTGGCTTGAGTTCGGATTTGCTCGAAAGAGCGGCCGACGTTCAGCTCAAGGAAGGGCGAAAATTGGTACTCGTGCCTCGCGAAACGCCTTTTAGCTTGATTCACCTGCGGAATTTGACTACCTTGGCGGAAGCTGGAGCTAGAATTGTACCAGCGATTCCTGCTTGGTATCACAATCCGCAAACTATTGAAGATTTGGTAGACTTTGTGGTGGCTCGCGCTTTAGACCAGTTGGGGATTGATTGCGTTCCTCTCAAACGCTGGAAGGAAGAAGAAGGGAGTTAGTTGACAGTTGACAGTTTGTTATTTGTTATTGATGATTTGTTAGTTTAAATTAGCAATTAGCAATTACCAATTACCAATTACCAATATTTTTAATATGCGACCTGTATTTTTGCTAGTAATTGTGGTGGGGCTGACTATTTTTGCCCTGCAAAATGTGGAGCCGGCATTATCGCTGGTGTTTTTGGGAGTTCGATCGCCTGCTTTGCCCTTATCTATCTGGATTCTTCTCAGCATGGTGGTGGGAGCTCTCACATCTTTATTGATTTCTGGTTTGCTGGCTTTTTCAAATTACCTATCTCTAACGAGAGAGCGCGCCGACCGATCCAGTCGCAGCCGTCCCGATACTTTCCCAGAGGACAGGAGAACGCCTTACACGCCACCTCCCCCTCCTAGAAAAGAGGGAATTGACCCGGATATGAATAGGGAAAATAGCCAAACTCAGGCTGCTGGTTCCTACCGAACAGACTACGGTACGCCGGCCGGTTACAGTTCCCGGACTTTCCTGCAAGAAACTCCGAACCCGGATGGGGCGAAGGATTACGCTCAACCGGGGACTTATGCAGCGGCAGACGATGAGGATGATTGGGTATCAGATGGCTCAAAATCCGGCTCTCAAGGGGGTGATGACGATTGGGGGGACGATCGCGATTTTCCCGATCGACCGCAGGTAAATGATGTTCCAGGGGCAAATCCGAGGGCTTACGAAGCTCAGCAGGAACCGAAAAGTAAATCTTGGGCTGGCTCAGTATATTCTTACGGCTATCGAGATCCGAGCCAGTCTGGGGTAGGGCAAACTGAGGCTGTATACGATGCGGAGTATCGAGTGCTGGTTCCTCCGGGAGGGGATATTCCTAAACCCGCTGATGAAACACCAATAAATCCTCTTGCAGAAGCAGAGGATGATTGGGGATTGGAGGAGGGTGATGAGTTTGATGACGACGATCGCCCCAGTGGCGGAGCGATTAACCTGAAAAAATAGAAAAATATCGGAGGATTTGGCAGTGGATGCGTTGAGGGGAGTAAATATTTATCTCGTCGGAATGATGGGTGCGGGAAAAACAACGGTAGGGCGGATTTTGGCAAGAAAATTAAAATACCGTTTTTTTGATACTGATGAACTAATTGTTCGAGTTGCTAATCAGTCAATTGCTGAGATTTTCGCTCAAGAGGGGGAAGAGGCTTTTCGGGAACTAGAAACTAAAGTGCTCGGCGAATTGTCTGCTTATCAAAATTCGGTTGTGGCTACGGGCGGCGGCATTGTGGCCCGATCGATGAATTGGGGTTACTTGCACTACGGTGTAGTGGTTTGGCTGGATGTGCCTGTAGATCAACTGTACGATCGACTGCGTTCGGACACGGCTCGACCCCTACTGCAGGAGGGCGAGATCAAATCTAAGCTGCAAAGCCTTTTGAAAGAGCGAGAGCGTTTTTACACTCAAGCAGATGTCCGAGTCTTTGCTGGCGTGGGCGAAAGGCCTGAAGCAGTGGCGACTAGGGCGATCGAGGAAATCCAAAAAGTTATCAAATCAGAAACTGGGTCCGATCTCAATTGATACATTCATAAACCCGGTTTCTGAGAAAATAACAGGTTTTTCAGGACTTGTGCTATTAGTTCCCAAAAATAATGCAACTCTACACAGGCGCCCAACCACCAGCTTCATCAGTAATTCCCAAAATCTAACAAAATCTAAAATCTAAAAGGGTATAACTTCGGTAAAAATACTGGTTTTTGTCTGAATGTGTCGGTTTAACCACCCAATATTTTGCAATCCACCGGGTTTGAGTGGATGTGAGGCGTAACTTTTATAAGTATGAGGATGTGACAATGCGGAGATTTTATACAAGAACTAATGGCAGACTCATCTGATGCGTTAAAGTCGCCTATTGAGTTGTCCCTAAAAATAAAAGGGCCCCACCGCTGAAGGGCTGTAGGGCGCAAGGACAGTTAAACGCTAACTTGATTGTCGGGAAATTTAGCATCAATGCTATCCTCCTATGTGACGATTTTACGATCGTCCATTCACTCATCAATTTTCCTGTATCAAAAAATGTAACCCAGCACCGATCGAATTCAACCTGTCCTATTCTAAAAACAATACCTCATGCATTCTGACTAGCAGCTCCCTAAAGCTGCTTTTTTATTGCAATCGAGTTTTTGGCTGCCCGACTTGCGGACTCTTGGGAATAACATTTTGAGCAACAGTGGCTACACCTCAATCCTGCCCTAGCGGTTTTCAGTTCCACTCCAGGTTCGTCGGTAATTGGTAATTGGCAATGGGGAATGGGTAGTTGGGAATTGGGCATTGGAAACAACCAGCGGGGAATCGGCAATTGAGATGCTGTACCTCACCCGGCTTGAAAACTGCTCTGATTACGGCGCGGAAGGCGGCCTTAATCCGGGGGCGGGGGATTGAAAAAAAATAAGCTGTATTTATTGATGGGCGATCTGATAGTTTTCGGGTAAAGATCCGTTGCGAGTTATAGAATTTGGTTGGATGAATTTCCCGTTCTTCATTAAGAGAATACGAGCCTGCCTGTTTTTAACAAAAACTCGATCGCTCCACCCAGCCCCACACCTGTTAAAGAAATGCTAGCTAATACCGCAAAAGCCCGCCAATTTTTCCAACCAGACATTTGAATATCAAGTCTTGCCAAAGCTCCGGCTGAAATTAAGAGTAAACAAGTAGCAAAAAGGTGCATCCAGGCAAAAACTACTACTGCCACCATAGCTCCTACAATAATAGAAAGAAAAGCACCGAGATCACTCGAAAACCACCGCATAATTAAGGCTTTTATGTCTCTCAGAGGGAACGACAAGGCGACCGTCAACACTAAAATTGAAGCTATGGCTAAAAACCAACTCAGGTGCGGGGGAACATCAAACTCAGATAATTTCCAGCCCAAAGTGAAATAAGTAACAAAAAGTAGAGTTAGGGAAACCCAAGAGTTTTTTTTCATCCAATGGCACAATTAGGAGAACCCGGCAAAAAAAAGATGATTTTCCAGAGGACTTTGTACAGGGGCTAGAGGTTAGTAGAAATAGCTTGCACCGGACAGGTAGGGATGCACTGCTCGCAAACGATACACCGCGAGCGAGCAAAACTTAGTTTAAAGCTTTCTGGGTCTAGGGTCAAGGCTTCTGTCGGGCAAACCCCCGTACACAAACCGCAGTGAACGCAGATATCTTCGTCTATCAGTATTTCCCGGCTGGCTAGGGAAACGCCGATGTTTTGCGATCGCATCCAGTCGATCGCCGCTTCTAGTTGGTCGATGTCCCCTGATAACTCTAGCACCAGTTTGCCCACTTGATTGGGAGCCACCTGAGCACGGATAATGTTGGCTGCAACATTAAAATCCTTTGCCAGTCGATAGGTGACCGGCATTTGGATCGATCGTTGGGGAAACGTCAGTGTTACCCGTTTTTTCACCCTGCAAGTCCTCGATAATTTACAAACAATCTTAGTTATCTTATGTTTTAGCGCACTTGGTCTAATTACTGCCTTTAGCACAAATTTTTATGATACGGGTCTGATTATCTCAAAATGTGGTATAATCTGAATCTATTTAAAATAAAAACATAGAAATAAAACCGCAATTTATTTTATGACCCAGAATTCCCCCAACTCAACTGTTTCCCCCGCTGCTAAGAATCCCGAAACAAAAGTCGCCACGCGCCTCAGAAACTTATTGATCGTGTTAGCCGCGATCGCCCTTTCAGTATCTATCTTCTTAGGGCTGCAAACCCAAACGCCATCAAGCAGTCTCACCGATATGGCAAAAGCTTCAACGCCATTAGAAACAGCTTTGATCAACGGCAAACCGACACTCATGGAATTTTATGCTAATTGGTGCGGTAGCTGTCAAGCAATGGCTAACGATCTGAGCGAAATCAAACAGAAATACGCCGAACCGATGAATTTTGTGATGCTGAATGTAGACAATGACAAATGGCTCCCAGAAATCACCAAATATAGAGTAGACGGCATTCCGCACTTTGTCTATTTGAACGATAAAGGCAGCCCGGTTGCGGAAACGATGGGCGAAATGCCGCGCAGTATTATGGAAGCTAACTTAGAAGCTTTAATTGCAGGAAAACCTCTGCCACACGTCCAAGCTGGCGGTCAAGTTTCTAATTTTACTCCCCCTACAGGGCCTGTGAAAACAAGTAGCTCCGATCCCCGCGCCCACGGCTCTCAAGTACAGTAAAAGAAGGAAGAGAGAACAAGGAAGAAGACTTTAGGAACAGGCAAGATGCCTGTTCCACAACAAATAAACTTTCTTGTGGAACAGGCATCTTGCCTGTTCCCGATTGCGATAACTTACAGAGATTCAAAAGCCCCTCGCAACTTATGTCAATCTGCGTTTTGGGCGATCGACTACCTCTAAAGAAATATTCACAAAAACTTTTGGGAAAATTTATTAAGATTTATTATACTCCTCGTAAGGTGCCTCAGTAGAGATTCTGTCACCCCCGAAAGAAATTCAAGACTGACGCACCCTACTAGAATTAGTCGGACTGAGTGGGTAAACTTTTCAATTATTTAATCTTTAATCTTTAATCTAAAATCAAATGACCGCCGATAAACCTGGATTCAGTATTAGCGCGACCGCCATTCGCCGCCACATCGGCACCCTGATGCTGACACTGGCGATTATAGTGGTGGGAATTTTCTACATAACCCAACTGCCCGTTGACTTGCTGCCCTCCATCACCTATCCCCGCATCAGCGTGCGCTTAGACGCCCCCGGAGTCTCGCCAGAAGTTGCAGTTGACGAAATTACCCGCCCCCTCGAACAAGGGCTTTCAGCGACAGAAGGAGTCACGCAAGTTTTTTCCCGCACCCGCGAAGGACAAGTCAGCGTCGATTTATTCTTCAGACCGGGCGGCGACATCAACCAAGCCCTCAACGACGCTACAGCCTCCGTCAACCGAATTCGCAACCGACTTCCCGATACAGTTGAATCGCCCAGTCTGTTTAAATTTGACCCTTCTCAACAGCCGGTTTACGAATTTGCCCTAACTTCAGACTCGCGACAAGGGGTAGATTTGCGGGTATTTGCCGATGACGAATTAGCCAGGGAAATTAACGTTATTCCCGGAGTAGCTTCGGTTGACGTTTCCGGCGGCGTTCAAGAAGAAATTCAAGTTAATATTGACCTGAATCGGCTGCAAAGTTTAGGAGTGAATCTAAACGATGTTTTTAATGCTTTGCGCGATCGCAATTTAGACACTTCCGGCGGTCGCCTGCGGCAAGAATCTAACGAACCGCTGACGCGCACAATCGGCCGCTTTAGAACAGCCTCGGAAATCGCCAATCTTTCCTTTCAAGTAGCCGGTTCCAACCCGCCCAAACGAGTTTACCTGCGCGATTTTGCCCAAGTCAATGACGGCACGGAAGAACAGCGAGTCAAAGTTTTCCTCAATCAAAAACCTGCCGTTAAAATTAGCATTTTGAAACAGCCGGACGCCAACACCATTACTGTTGTAGACGGAGTGAAAAATCGCATCAAAGAAATGCAGGAGTCCGGCTTAATTTCTGCAGACATGACCGTAGTTACTACCTTAGACGAATCCCGATTTATCCGCAATTCCTTAGCGGATGTGGCGAATGCGGGAGTTTCAGGTGCAGTGTTGGCTGCGGTCGCAGTTTTGTTCTTTTTAGGTTCTCTCAGACAAACGCTGATTATTTCTCTGACTATTCCCCTGTGTACTCTAGCAGCCATTATTTTAATGCGGCTGTTCGGCTTGTCGCTGAACTTGTTTAGTTTAGGCGGTTTAGCGTTAGGTATCGGTCAGGCGATCGACACCAGCGTAGTTATTTTAGAAAATATTGTAGTCGGTCTAGACAGCAACCCTCATCTGAAAAAAGGTAGAATCAAAGATCGAAAAGAACGCACGATAGAAGAGTCTGTATTGCGGAGTCAAGAAGTAGAATCAGCAATGGTTGCCTCCACAGCGGCAAACTTAGTATCAGTGCTGCCGTTTTTGCTGATCGGCGGCTTCTTTTCTCTGCTATTTAACGAATTAATTTTGACAATTAGCTTTGCAGTAGCAGCATCTCTGCTAGTAGCTTTAACGGTAGTGCCGATGCTGACTTCTCGCCTGATGGGAATGTCTTATTCCAGCGGTATCAGTGAGTTCGGGCCCATCAAACATTTCAACCGAGGCTTTGAGAACGGTACGCGGGCTTACGGTTCGATGCTGTCAAAAGTTCTGAGTTTGCGGTTAATTATTATTGCACTTGCTTTTGTGATTTTAGGCGGTGGCACTTGGCTGATGGTTGGTCAAATCCCCCAAGAAATATTGCCGAGAGTTAATACAAGTCAAGCTCGATTATTTGCTTCGTTTCCTCCGGGTACTAACTTGGAAACAAATCAAAAAGTGGTTGCAGCGGCCGATAAACTTCTGCTCGCACAGCCAGAAACAGCGTACACCTTAACCACAGCAGGGGGGCTGCTTTTCGGCAACAATACGGTGGAAAATTTGCTCAGGGGAAGCAGCACAATTACGCTAAAACCAGGTACGAATACCACCGATTTTACGGAAAGAATGACTGAGGAATTTAAAAAACTTGACCTTCCTAAAGGAACTCGTCTGCGGCTAGTTCCAGAATCGATTAGAGGTTTAGTTTTAACTAATTCTCCCGTGCGGGGTGGCGAAATTGATGTCGTGGTTCAGGGGGAAACTGAAGAATCATTGCAGGAAGCGGGCCGTCAGATATTAAAAGAATTAGATGAGAAGGTAAAATTAGCCCGGTTTCGGCCGGAGGCAGACGCGCCGCAGTCAGAGGTACAAATTCGTCCAGACTGGGAAAGGGCCGCTGTGTACGGGCTGACAGCCCAAGATATTGGGGAGACCATTCAGACAGCAATTGAAGGTGCTGTTCCCACTCAGTTGCAGCGGGGAAACCGATTAATAGATGTGCGGGTGCAGTTCGATCGCACTTCTGTAAAATCTATTGCTCAACTCGGACAAATTCCGTTATCTGGTAATAATAGCATCATCCGTTTAAGCGACGTGGCCAATATTACGATCGGCAAAGCGCCTGCAGAAATTCAGCGTCTCAATCAGCGGCAAGTTTTCTTAGTTGTCGGAAACTTGAATAAGGGTGCAAGTCTCGGCGATGCTGTCCAGCAAGTCGATGCAGTTTTATCAGAACTGAAGTTGCCGCGAGGAGTAAGAATTCTGCCGAGTTCGGCTGCTGAAACTAATGATCAATTGCAAACTTCTCTCAAGCTGTTAGGAGGGTTGGCGACTTTTTTAGTGTTTGTAGCGATGGCGGTGCAGTACAATTCTTTGGTCGATCCGCTGGTGATTTTGCTGACAGTGCCGCTGGCTTTGGCGGCGGGAGTATTCGGGCTTTATGTGACCAAAACTGCGATCGGTGCGACGGTGATGATCGGTGCAATTTTGCTCGTGGGAATTGTGGTGAATAACGGCATCATTATGCTGGAGTTGGCGAACCAAATTCTGGAAGAGGAAAAGGTCGATCGCACGACAGCAATTCTCAGGGCAGCACCTCAGCGCTTGCGGCCGATTTTGATGACGACTATTACCACAGTTTTGGGTTTGTTTCCCCTAGCTTTGGGCATTGGAGAAGGTTCGGAATTCTTGCAACCACTGGGTGTGGTGGTGTTTTCCGGTTTGTCGCTGGCAACTTTGCTGACGCTGTTTATTATTCCGTGTTTTTATATTTTGCTGCACGACTTCTTTGGGATGTTTGCAGCGAAGAAGAAACCGCAGACAGTTGCTATTCCTGTGCAGAAGACGGCGAGAAAGACTCCGAATTTGTAAAATGTAGTGTCAGCTTTTTACGCACTTCGACGCAATCCGGCAGGGATTTAAACCCCTGCCTCAAAGCGAAAGTCGGTTAAAGCCGACTGTAGATTTTGAGGGAAAATACGATCTATTTCAGTCCTCTTTCAGAGGACTTTAGCTATGAGACAGGGAATTCATTCCCTGTCGGACTGTCCGACTTACAAACAATACCGCTACTGCATTTGATGTGAAGTTGACGCCGCAAGAATTAGTGGGTAAGGTGCGTCAGTAAACATTCTATGACTCCCAAAAGAAATTCCCGACTGACGCACCCTACGAGAATTAGTCTGTCAGATGCGTTTGACATCAAAAATTTTATGTTACAATAATACTACATAACGAGTTGGCAAAACAAACTTAAACAAAAATGCCCTACGAAAAATTAGACATATCAGCCCCAAAACCAGTATTATCTTGGGCAAATCACGCCCTAGGCGAAAAAGAAACCAAGATGACCGCCAACGTAGCATCTTTGCCCTTTGTATTCAAACACGTCGCACTAATGCCCGATGTACATTTAGGAAAAGGTGCTTTAGTCGGTTCAGTAATTGCCACAAAAGAAGCCATTATTCCGGCTGCTGTCGGAGTTGATATTGGCTGCGGGATGGCTGCCATCAAAATGCCATTCAACGCTAACAAATTAGAAGGCAAACTCAAACAAATTCGCCTCGATATCGAAGCCGCAATTCCCGTGGGATTCGCGGAAAACAAGGAAGTAGAAAAAACTGTCACCAACTGGCAAGGATGGGGCGAGTTTAAGCAACTTCATCAAGGCGTGCAGCACCAAAACAATAAAGCCTTAAAACAAATGGGTTCCCTCGGCGGCGGCAATCATTTTATTGAGGTTTGCGTTGATAGTGAAAACTTTGTTTGGTTGATGCTGCATTCCGGTTCTCGCGGCATTGGAAACTTGCTCGCACAGCAGCACATCGAGACGGCTAAAGATTTAGCTAAACTGGCAGAAATTAATCTGGCTGACAAAGATTTGGCTTATTTTGTAGCGGGCACGCGGGAGTTTGCTGCTTACTGGCACGATTTGCAGTGGGCGCAAGATTATGCTCGTTTTAATCGCGATGTGATGATGAATCGGTTTAAGCGAATTGTGGAAAAGCACGTCGCGGGCGGCAAATCTGTTAAGCCGTTATTAGAGGTGAATTGCCACCACAATTACGCGGAAAAAGAGGTGCATTTTGGCGAAGATGTGTATGTGACTCGCAAAGGTGCTGTGCGCGCGGGTGTAGAGGATTACGGGATTATTCCGGGTTCGATGGGGGCGAAATCTTTTATTGTTAAAGGGAAGGGAAATGCTGAGAGTTACTGTAGTTGCAGTCACGGTGCGGGGCGTTTGATGTCTCGAAATCAAGCGAAGAATGTATTTACTCTCGATGATTTTGTGCGGCAGACTGAGGGGGTTGAGTGCCGGAAAGATGAGCAATTTTTAGATGAAATTCCGGGGGCTTATAAGCCGATTGATGAGGTGATGAGTCAGCAGTCGGATTTGGTGGAAGTGGTGGCGACTCTGAAGCAGGTGGTTTGTGTCAAGGGTTGATGGCGAGAATTTGGAAGCTCGCCATAATAAATTTCCGATCATACACGCGGACAATTTTTACTGTCGGAAATTTTGGGAGAAACAAGTTTGATTCGCATCACTGTTTTGACATCTTTTTGAGGCTGAAGTGAAGATAACAGTTTGCACAATGGGAAAAAACTGTCAGGGAGATCGGTCTTTCATTTTATGGGGCGATCGCTACTTTTGCAAGCACCGATCTCGCTCAATCCTAAATAAACCAAGGAGTTCTTTCTAAAACAGGATGTAACCGAAAAAGCTCACCTTGTCTCATAAAAGCCGATGTCAAGTAAGCAATGTCCCCTGCATATTTAGTTGTAATTGGTTCACCACAGAGTGAATCAGTAGAACGCCAATTCAGCTTAGTTAAACTTAAAATCTGTGCTGCTATTGCTCTCAAATCAGGTGGAGAGTTAGGAGTACCTTGAGGATACTCAGCTCTTGCGTTTATCTCAAGCATTATCGGAGTTCCAAGGGATTTACGATAAGGGTTGTACCCTGTTGTCGAAAGGTAGATTTGATTGGGAGATGTAATTACATAGCTGCCTCGACTCAAACTCCCGTCAGTTTCAGGACGACTATCATAAAGTCTCACATTATGATGTGAATTTATCCAAATAAATGAATATTTTCCTTGTGGTCTAATTTTTCTAGCCGCTTCTAGGATTGCTCCTTTATCCTCGCGTGAAAATTTGGCAGAGTAATGAAAATAAATACTTGGTGTTTCAGATAACGCAAGCTTCTTTAAAGTTTGTTCTATCAACAAGCTAAAATACCTAATCTTTTCGCTGTAGGGAAAAGTATTTATATTGCCAGAGTAAAACTGCCATTTACCATACTGATCGAAGACATTTGCGTATCCCATTAGCCGATCGAAGTTACCTCGACTGCTCTGTGTATAGGAAAGACCAATGAAGAAGTCAGCATCAGGTATTGCTCCTGGTAGTACCCAAGGAGTAACACCGCATTTTGAAACTATATTCAAAGATAAATTAAGATCCTTCCATTCAGGGTTGAGAAGTGTAGGGGTATCGAGCATCTGACAAGGAATCCCCTTCTCAAGCAAGAACCTTTTAACGGTATAGTACGGAGAGCGTTCATCATCAATTGCATAACTTCCTTCAGGGATGTGAATAAGAAATATCCGCTCAAGGGTTGGAGATCCAATCCATTCTGGATGTTCGTGAAGTAATCTTTTACATTCGGCTAGAGTATCCTCAATTGAGACGGGCGTCACAATTGAAGAGTAAGTGAATCGTGTCCCAAAAGTACGTTCTGAACCCCGATATTTATGATTTCCTGTTTTCAGACGTTCAATAATAGCAGCCATCTTACTGCGTAAATCGGAGCTACAAATAGGTACAATTTCAACTATTTTTTCAAAATTACCATAAGCTCCAAACTTTGTAATACCATCACGAATATCTTTGGATTCGCGATGGCGGCTAAATTCAACATCTGGCTCAGGCACACTGCGAACTTGAAAGCTATTAAAAAATTCGCTTTGCCTGTGTAAGGGTCTTGGCTCAGGTTGAAGGTTGCACCAAAATCCATTAACTTTCAATGGAAATATCCGCTGAGCAATATCCGTAGCTGTTTTTTGAGTTTTTTCGGCACGAACTCTTGAAGAGCTGGGCTCCCGAGCTAAACTATGTTCTTTTATTGCTCTAGAGAGATCAAATCTAATTCTGTGTTCGCTGAGTAAACGTTCGATTTGTGACCTTGACAAATTGGGAATTACTTTATTACTGGAAACCTGAATTTCTTGCTTGAAATCAAATAGATATACATTAGCCCATTCGGCATCGAGAGAAGTAATTTTGCCCAGTTCCCAACCATTCCATCTGACAACTGCTGATTTGCCAATTAATTCATTGGTAGAAAAGAAAGCAAGACAATCTTTAGCTGTCTTAAGATTTTTGACTTCTAATGTATAATCAATACACAAATAATAATTTCCTAAATATCGACGCAATTGAAATGTATATGCTGGATACAATCTTACTAATTCATCAACTGACGATGATAGAGGAATATGTATTCCTTGTCTGTGAGCTATTAATTTACTAAATTTAGAACTGTCTATATACCAACCGTGACTTGAAAGGGCATCTTTCAAACCACTCATAATATCTATATATCGATTGGATAACTCATCAATACTAAGACTTTCGTTACTCTCAGATACAAAAGTCAAAGGGAATAAATTTGCAAATTCAGTAGCTTCAGATATGGCAGCTAATTGAAAAGCAGCTTCTCTTTCTTTCGCGTTGTTGAATAAAACAACTGTTGTCTGAGACTCGCCGATCTTATATGTGGGTGCTGGCAAGCCTAGGCGTTTCATCTCGTCACGCATACGCCTAGTTCCTTCACTTAGTGCTCTAACAAATTCAGCCCCACGCTCATCACGCATCATCTTTAACCACTCTATAAGTTGCGGATTGCGTGGGGAAGAATTGAGTCGCATATTTTCCAGAGAAAATTCTGCAGGTACATCTCCATCTCTTTGCTGAATTTTTCCTGAATTGCGTACAACAAAAGCATTTTTATAAGACTCACATTCTATTGGCAATCCAATGGCATATTCACGGTGGGCAACAGCGTTAACGATCGCTTCATCGACACCAATCAAAGGATATTCTGGCTCCTCGATAAAACCACCATCAGCTTTTCTTCTTTGGTAAAGCTTGAAGAATCCTGATTCTTTAAAAAAAGTTCTGAGATCGCGAATTTGTTTTGTGATTGGTCCTGTAAATTTTCTTTCAAATGTTGGCAAGCCTCGATTCTCTCTATTTTCCACATCCGTTTCAAACCTAAGTAAACGAATAAATGAGGCAGGTAGATATCTCTGAGGATTGGATGAAAAAAAAAGTAAACCTGCGTTCGTAAAGGTATATCCTTCTCCCTCTCTATTGATTGCGCCAACGTGGTACAGTAACTCTTCATCGTTGAATTCATAAGAAGAGTCCAGTAAGAATACTTTACGAAATTCTTGAAAAGCTGCTCGATCCACATCTCTAGAATCATAGGGGCAACAATCTGCTTGCTCGTACTCTATAACTTTTTTATCTCGCCGCAACTGTTCAAGCTGTGCCTGATTAAGACAAATGTTTTGTGAACCTTGCCTGATCCATGCGCTAGGGTGATTGCCCACTCTTTGGCAAATTCGCCGTGATGTGTAAGGGATATAGACTAGACAGATCGAGTCTTGTCTGCCAGAATCATTGAGGCATTCAAAGAATTGCGCTTGAGCTGCCTGATCGGATAACAACGAGTTAAAACCAGTCAATCTGCTTCTCTGGGTATCTGATAAGTGGCTAATTCCTTTAACTTCACCTTGTGAGGAAATGCCAATAACCAATAAACTTCCCGATTTGTTGGTATTGGCGAATGCAGATATGCACTCAGCTACTTGCTCCAGAACGCCATTTAGTTGTGTTTTCTCAACGCAACCATTGGACCCGATTCTTCCAGCTTCTTTGCGATCGAATAACTGACCTTCAAAGTCTGTATCGACTGAGGCTGTTAGAAAATCCCAGTATTTGCTGGGATTTTGAAAAACTTCTCTGGGGTCAGGCATTGGTCTGCTATAGGGTTCCTGGTCATTTCCAAAGCCAAGGTTGGCTCTAGCTCCAGTATAGCGATTGGTTTATTTAATAGAACTGATTTCTCTTCCTGCCACCCCTGACTCAGGCAGCATAGCCTATTTGTAGAGGGAAAAAATTAATTAATTGTTTGTGAAATCAGAGAGGGAAATGAAGCACTCTAAATTTCCCCCCCTTGAAAAACGATCGACTTTCTGACCTTTTTCTCTAACAGACCATCTGTCTCGACTCAATTTCTAGCAAGCGCAGCAGTGTTTCATCGCCCTTGGCTTTGGCTGCTTGCTTTCTACGATCGAGAATATTGCAAATATTCGCTTGGTGGACTTGCGCCACTTCCACAACAGTTGGGTAAGATTCAACCGTCCCTGGGGTGCGAACTGCTGCGCTATCCCGATCGCCACCTTGAGAATCTCGCTTTGTAGTATAGTTTGTGCCGCCGTATTTATTTGGGCCGGGAATGTGTCTCGGATACCGATAGTTCCAGTTTTGACCCCGGTATTTGCCCGCTACTTCGCCTTCGATCATATCGACTGTTGGAATGTCGTACTCGTAGTTGACGCCGCGATAAGTAAGTTTCATATTTTTGATCCTTATATGTATGGAGATAAAAAGGGCAGTTAAGCCAGCTTGGGTTTTCTTTGCTAAAACTTTTTTAGTTTCTGTATTCAATTATACTGTTTTTTAAGATAAATCGGTTAAGTTTACAAAAATTAATATTTTGAGGGGCAGAGGGCAAGAAAAAACCCGCCGCAGCGGGTTTAATCGAGTTTTTGACTAATTCGAGCAGCATCCGGAGCGAAACTGCTTCGGTTCCGGAGAACTAGCCAACTGTCACCTGATCGGTTTGCACGTCTGTGGCGCCTTCTTCAGCAGAGGCGATCGCCACCAACTTGTCGAGAATTTCCTGACTGGGAACTTGACCTTTGAGAACAACCGTGCTGCTGAGCTGAGCTACATAAACAGTCTCGATATCAGCAACTTCTGGATCGCCGTCAAAAGCTAAAGCGACCCGCTTCGCGAGGCCGCTGTCGTCAAAATTTCCGTCTGGGCCGACTTTAGCAGGAGCGATGGATTGCGCTTGGGCTGCTTGCTGTACTACTTGTGCCATCGGTTCAGCCGGGGCTTCAGGCTTTTCGAGTCCGAACAGTCTTTTAAACCAACCCATATTAGTTGAGTCTCCTGAAAATACACTTTTTACACGATAGCTCTAGAATTCCAAAAGACTCGTAATTGTTGCAAAACTCAGCGAAATTTATCAAAATGTTTTATCGGGAGACTTTCACAATCTAAAATCTTAAATAGTATCTAGATGTTGATGTTGCTATTTGATGTATAGGACGATCGCTACGCCTTGGATAGCAGAGGCGTAGTCGAAGCAGTTCCCCCACTGTCACTTTAAAAAAACTGCACAACGCCCCGGAATACATTCCCGGTTTGTTTAACTACCCGGGACATCTCCTGCGGGTCATCGAACTGTGTCCACTGATACAGGGGACGGTAGCCCGCCCTTAATTAAAGGTAGTCCTGCATATAGCAATCCTTGCAGGAGTCGTAAATTTTTTACCCCACCGCAACCCTCCCAGAACCCACTCGATCGGGAGTAAGAACTTCACAAATGATGCGAGGATTGCTATAAGTAATTATGCGATTTGATCTAACCCGGTCTGTAGAAGGAGATGACCGGCAAAAACCACTACTTGTTTACCAATTAGCAATTACCAATTACTACTCACCAATTCCCCGTTAGAGATAATTAAATCTAACTCTTAACTTTTTAGATAATATTGTTCTGCTTCCGACCAATTCAGTTTAAGCAACGAATCATCTCCCCAGGTTAGTTTGAGACTCGGCTTAATTGCTGTCACGCCCAAAGCGCTAATAATCTGCGCTGCTACAGCTTTCGCCAATAGCGGCGGTACAGAATTTCCGACTTGGCGAAAACCGTGCCATTTTGTAACGTGAAATCTAAACCAGTCAGGATAGGAATGCAGTCGCGCAGCTTCCCTGACAGTAATGCACCGAGGCGCGATCGGGTGAATCGGTCTCGGCGAAGTATAAGCCCCCCTAGCCCGGTCGGTTCCAGCCCTGAGAGTGTTGCAAACTCCCTGGGGATGAAGCTTATAAAAACGGCTGATCGGCTCTTTTTCGCCGTGTTTAGCAGCATGAAACCTTTCTATACATTCCAGAGAGTGTTGAGTTCGCAAACTACAAGAGAGAATTTGCCGATCGTACTCGCGATCGTAGGAATAATCATCATCCAAACCATCAATTCCGCGCATTATACTCGCATAAGTGCTGCACTTTCCGTACTCCGCCATCACCCAATCTCGGTGCAGCAACTCGCTGTACTTTTCCACTTCCGGCAAATCTCCAATCGCATCCCAAACTGTAGGGACAGCAGGTAAATTAACTTTTTTATAGCGCTTAGGAATTTTAACTTTTGGGAGTATCGTCGTTGGCTGAGGGTATTTTGGCAGATCATAATCTTTTTTGCAGCCAATCAGAAACAAGCGTTTGCGAGCTTGCGGCACTCCGTAGTGAACCGCGTTGAGAACTTGATAGTTTTCTTCTACTTGATAGCCTGCTTCTAGGAAAGAACTAATTAAAATATTCAGGAGTTCTTTGTGTTCTCCTGACGCAATTCCCGGCACATTTTCCATTACGAAAAACTTTGGTTTTAGCTCCAAAACTAAGCGTTTAAAGTGAAAAATTAGAGAATTTCGCGGGTCGTCCACATCGCGCTTGCCCATCATCGAGAATCCTTGACAAGGCGAACCGCTGATTACTACGTCTATCTCGCGCCGCCCGATCGCCGATTTTTTCCTAATTTCCGAACCCGTAAGCTGTGCGACATCTTTGCACAGAATAGAACACAGCGGGAAATTAAACTGGTGTGTGGCGCAGTGAATTGGGTCAATTTCGACTGAGGCAAGTACATCAAAACCTGCTTGTTCAAAGCCCAGGGTCATGCCGCCCGCGCCTGCAAATAAATCAACAGCGATCGGTCGCTTTTTCCGATTGCTTGGCATAACATTTCAATAACAAAGTTGCTTTAAGAGAAATTAAGGAAATTAACCGGATTTTTGGTAATAAATCTTGAGTTTGTCAAGGAGCAATCTACAAAGAAACCGGGTTTATACATAACCTTTCAATACCAAAATTGCTTTAAGAAACTGTATTTAATTTGACATTTTTCATTATTTCCGCAGCGGCGCGATCGCACACGCCCACATCTCCCAGACTTTCGCGCATTTCCCGATAACCTGCCAAAGTTTGCTGGCGTCGATCGGCATTTTGCAGCAATTCCAATGCGTGGTTCACTATATTTTCCGCAGTAGCGTCGTCTTGCAGCAACTCCGGGACGATCGGCTTCATTTGCACCAAATTGGGCGGAGACATAAAAGGAATCGAAAATTTCAGGACGTGGCGAGCAATAATCGCCGTAATCGGACTGACGCGGTAGGCGACAACTTGCGGAACGTCGAGCAAAGCTAGCTCCAGATTAACAGTACCAGATTTAGCGATCGCCAGATCGGCAGCCGCCAAGATTTCCAGAGTTTGATTTTCTAACAAAGTAGCCCGCAAACCGTAATTCTCAATCGCTTTTTCGATTTTGCTGCGGAAAGCTTTGTTAGCAAGCGGAATCAAAAAATCAACTTCCGGCAATTTAGCTTGAATAATTTGAGCTGCCTCAAATATAACCGGCATTAGGTACTTGAGTTCTTGGTGTCTGGAAGCGGGAATTAGGGCGATCGACACCTGTTCCGGCCCAATTCCCAAAGTTTTGCGGGCGACTTCCCGCTTGGGCGCAGATTGCATTCTATCCACCAAAGGATGACCAACCCAACTCACTTGGGCTCCTTTTTTTCGATAATAACAAGCTTCTGCGGGGAAAATCGCCAAAATTTGGTCGCTAATATTGACAATCAGATCGGTATTGCGACGAGAAATCGACCAAACCCATTCTTGAGGTGCGATGTACCAAACCACGGGCAAATCAGGCAAACAGCGGCGGATATAGCTGCCAATACCGAGATTTGGAGTCAAATAATCAATCAATACAACAGCATCGGGGCGGAAGCTTTTGAGATATTGTTTAGCTTTTTGCTGAACTTTGATCGTCGGCCAAATATACGGCACTGATTCTATCAGACCCATAGAACCAATGCCCACAGTATCGCCTAAAATAGTAGCCCCAGCTTCTGCCATACGAGGGCCGCCCAATCCTGTTATTTCTAGCTCAAAACCAGCGGCGACAGCGTGACGTTTTAAGGCTGCAACTAACAAAGCTCCTTGCAAATCGCCAGAAACCTCACCAGTGCTGATAAAAATTTTCATATTCTGACTTTATACAGGTGAGATGTTTGCTAATAACTCGGTAACAGCATCATATTGATCGGGCATATTAGCACAGCGTAGCAGTAATTCTAAGTCCAGTTCGGGAAGGAATGTACTCCGGGAAATCTGCTCATAATTTTCACCTGTTAAGTAATAGAGAGATAACTGACTATTTTGCCAAAACCAGACTTCCCGAACACCCAATCTTTTGTAGAATTCTAGAGTATTTATCCCGCCACTGGTAATTACTACTTCAATAGCAATATCTGGGACTATTTTTTGGCTTCCTATATCATAGGAATCATCCGGCTCTTTTCTACCGCCTAATTCTCTGTTACCTAGAGTCGGCCCGCCCTTGCCGTAAAATCTAATCCCATTTGCTCTCATATATGCCTCTAGCAGCATACAGAGAGTTTTCTTGATTATTTCGTGTTCGGGCGAGACAGTCATAATTTGCAGTATTTTATCTAGGTAGAAAAATTTCACACCTCTGACATCTTTAAAAGCTGTTTCTATCGCTTCAAATTGCTCCCAACTAACATCTGAGAACCTGATGCAGCCATCTTGTTCTGTTTCAGGGGATGTAGATTTGACTGAAGTATATACATTCATAGGGCAACAGTCGCTTAGTTCATAGGTTTATTCTACCTCATTTACTTTTTGCCAGGAATCAAACCGCGCCGCCCTTTGGTTATAGACTGCTGCACAAATCTCTGCAGGTGCTGCAAGTGGGGGTTTTCTGGTAACAAATCCAACTGTTCCAAAGCTTGATTGAGAGTGTAGCCAGAATGGTATAAAATACGAAAAGTTTTCTTCAAAACTAGCAAATCTTCTTCTGTCAAACCAGCGCGTTGGAGACCGACTTTGTTGATTGCTCGAACTCTCGAAGGATTGCCCTCAACTAGCATATAAGGAGGTACGTCTCGATCGATCCTGCTCAAGCCGCCCACCATAGACAAGCGGCCGATGTGGACAAACTGGTGAACGCCCAAAACACCGCTCAAGCGGGCTTGAGACTCGATTTTAACGTGTCCGGCTAAGGCTACAGCATTTGCGATAATTACTCGATCGGCGATCGCGCAATTGTGTCCCACATGAACATAAGCCATCAATAGATTATGATTGCCAATTGTCGTGCTTTCCCCCGCTCCAGTAGCGCGGTTAATTGTCACGTATTCTCGAATCTGATTGCTGTCGCCAATTTTCACCCTAGTCGGAGAACCCTCGTATTTCAAATCTTGAGGTTCCAAACCAATCGCCGCACCGGGGAAAATTTGATTGCGAGCGCCTATTTCTGTTAGCCCGTCGATAATTGCATGAGCGCCAATCTTAGTATCCGCCCCGATTTTCACTCTTTCCCCAATTACAGCATAAGCTCCCACTTGTACAGTCGGGTGAAGTTCAGCGCCGGGATGAATCACAGCAGTTGGGTGAATCAAAGTAAGCATTTGTCAATTTTTTTGCTGGTAAGTGGGAAGGAAGTTCGGCTAAGCGCAGTGTAAGGAATTGAACGGATTTAACGGATGGATGTTGACAGAAGACGGAAGAAGGAAGAGGGAATTTTAGAAATTTTAAGATTGCGTCGTTCCGACGAACACTTAGCAGTTTTAATTTAAATTCAAAACTCACAAGTCACAATTACCCGCAAGCCCTCACCACTTCCCAAATTTAATCTACCATCGAAAACGTCAATTCTCCTTCACAAACTTTTTGTCCGTCTACTTCAGCCAGAGCCTGCATTTTTGCGAAGCGGCGGCGTTTTACCCACAGCAATTCTACAGTCATCAGCAACTGATCGCCCGGTACAACCTGACGACGGAACTTCACTTGATCGATTCCGGTAAACATCCACAATCCTTGCTTGATGTCGGGCAACTGAGCCAGAACGATACCGCCAACTTGAGCCATAGCTTCAACAATTAATACCCCAGGCATAATTGGCCGTCCGGGAAAATGCCCTTGAAAATGTGGTTCGTTGAAAGTCACATTTTTAATTCCTATAGCCTTCTCAGACGGCACGTAATCAACAATCTTGTCAACCAGTGCAAAAGGATAGCGATGAGGCAAGAATTTCTGAATTTCTTCGAGGGTAAAAGTAGATTTAACCGCTGGAGAATCCTCACCGTTTTCAGTGGGAAGGGATTCAGAATTCGCAGTATTGAGGGTGTTAACTTCAGTCAGCGTGGACATTGCTTGAAGACTTTTGAGTGTAGTATGGCAGAAGGAATATGCAATCTTAACAGAGCACGTGTTTTTTCCTAACTTTTATCTAGCGTAGCTAGAGCTTCCGATTTCAGGGATTGGGCGAGTTGGACGTGCAGATTGTGACTGGCTTTGTAAGCCAAGTAGTGAGCTTTTGGCCAAGTTCCGAGCAGACTGAGGTCGCCTACTAAGTCTAGGATTTTATGGCGCACCGGTTCGTTTGTAAATCTCAAAGGCGGGTTGAGCCACCCGGATCGATCGCAAACTAGGGCGTTCTCTAGGGTACCACCTTTGATCAAACCTGCTTGTCGCAATTGGTCAACTTGGCGAGCAAGTCCAAAAGTGCGGGCTGGGGCGATCGCGCTAGCAAAACTTTCTGCCTCTGGCGACCAACTGTACCATTGATTGCCGATCGCCTGTTCCTCAAAATCAATTCCGTAACTAAAGCGAGTGGACGCTGACGGTAAAGCCGCTGCAAAAGCATCCCCGTGACGCACCCAAATTGGCTCACTAACGACAAAGGAGGGAGTGGGGTCTTCATTGCATTCTTGAGGGACTAAGCCGGTATGGGCGATCGCCTCTACCCAAACCACAGCCGAACCGTCCAGCAGAGGCACTTCCGGCCCATCAACCTCTATTCGAGCATTATCCGCTCCCATCCCCGCCAAAGCGGCTAATAAATGCTCTACAGTGCGAATTTGAGCATCGATACCTGCCAGCTCAGTTGAAAGTGCAGTCTGACAAACTGCATCAATTTTTGCAGGAATTATCGGAGCACCAGGCAAGTCAATTCTGACAAAATAGCGACCTTCCCCAACTGCGGCGGGCAAAACTCGGACGCGAGTTTGTTCGCCGCTGTGCAAACCGATTCCCGAGAGTTCAAATTCAGATTTTAAGGTACGTTGAGTCATTAGTTATTGGGAATTGGGAATTGGGCATGGGGCATGGGGAATTGGGTCTCGGTAATTGGTTATTGGTTATTGGGCATCGGTAATTGGTTATTGGTTATTGGTTATTAGTTATTAGTTATTAGTTATTAGTTAATTACTACCAATTACCAATTCTAAATGTCCAATGCCCAAGACTTCGACTACGCTCAGTACGAGTGTCCCATGCCCAATTTCCCATGCCCAATGCCCAATGCCCAATTCCCAATTCCCAATTCCCAATTAGAATCGCTCGCCAATCCCAAAGTGAATTTGATTGTCGCCCGTGTCGTTGATACCGTAATCGATCCGGATCGGTCCTAAAGGAGATTGAATCCGCACGCCGAGGCCGTAACCGTAACCGCTACCGGGCTTTCCACGGATACCGGCAGGGTCGCCCGGGACATCTTCGCCCGTACCCAAGTCAGTGCCAGCATCCAAAAATAGCGCTCCGCCGATAAACGAAATAATCGGGAAACGGTACTCAACGCTGGCTTCTAGGAAGCTGCGACCAGCTCCCAGGTCGCCTTCGTCGTATCCGCGCACCGAGTTGGCGCCGCCTAAGGCGAAGGCTTCGTAGGGAGGCAAATCTCCGAATATGGTGCCGCCTCTAAAACTGAATGCCAGGGTTTGAGGGCCGGGGGTAAAGTTAGTGTACTTGACTGGTAGGTACAAGCTGTAGCTGGCCCGCAGGCGGTTTAACAGGATGCTGCCGGAACCTACAGGAATCGATTGTTCCACCCCAAACCTGAGCAGAGAACCGCTAGTGGGGCGGAGGGGGTCGTTGCGCCGATCGCGCACAACACCTGCTTGCAGTGTTGTCAAGTCGTCGGAGCCGGAATTGCTAAAACTTAACAGGTTGCCGAGTTCGTCCCGGGATTCGCGCCTGCCTTTGCGATCGGTAATTGAGACTCGCTGGTACTGCAAACCCACTGAAGCAGTCCACTCAGGATCGGCAAAAGGGTTGCGCGACAGGGGACGGGTGAAATTGATGCCGGCCCCGGTGCGATTGATGCGGGGTCGATCCTCGTTGGGCAATCTGACTTCCCGTTCGCCGCCGTCAAAAATCACGCTGATCGATCGTCTTCTAAACGCATTAATCGTATAAGAAGTCCGGTAAGGATCGCCCGCAATCCAGGGGTCAGTAAAACTCAGGTCAAACAGATTTTGGCGTTCCCCGATTTGTACTTCAGCGCCCAACTTCTGGTTCCTACCGCCCAAGTTTTGCTGCTGGTAACTCAGCGTACCGAACAAACCCGTCGCGGAACTCAAACCCGCACCCGCCGCCAAAGAACCAGTATTTTTCTCGATGACGTTGACAATTACCCTTGCCTTGCGGGGGTCAGTCGTTCCCGGTTCCAAGGCAAGTCGTACGTCTTCAAAAATTCCCAAACCAAACACCCGTCTCAAATCTCTTTCCGCCTTGGTGCGGTTAAAGATGTCTCCGGGCTTGAGTTCTACTTCGCGCGTGACGACAAAGCGACGGGTGTTGCCTCCGATCGGCTGACCCGTGGCATCTGTTGCCTCTCCCTCCTTGTTCAGGAAGCGGACATCAACCGATTCGATCTGGCCTTCTGCCACTACCAGGGTGACTGTCCCGTCGTCTCCTACTTGCGGGGCATCAGTGATTTGGCCCAAAACATAGCCGTTCTCTTGATACCACGCATTAATTTTTTTCACTCCCTCCTCAAAGCGGCGGAGGTTGAGAATTTTGCCGTATTGATCGCGGAAGCTTTCGTCAATTACGCTTTGGGGCAGCACTTGCTGACCGGTGATTGTCACTCCCCGCAGCACCGGATTTGGCTGCACAATAAAAGTCACCCGGACGCCCAACGGGGTGTCTTCGGGTACTGCCCGCACGTTTCTGAAAAAGCCTGTGGCAAAAATGGCGTTGATGTCTTGTTGCAGTTGGCTGCGGTTGGTCGTGCGTCCCGGTTGGGTGCTGATGACTCGGTAAATTTCGCTTTCGAGCTCGTCCGTCGCCCCGGTGACTGTAACTTCTGCAACTAGCACTTGCGGTTCTGCCGCCCCGGCGGGTGCGGGGGTTTGTCTGGGCTGCGGTGCTGGGCCAGGGGGTAATGGGGGAACGGTGTTAGCCGGCGGTCTGGTCGGGGCCGGTCTGGGGGTAACTTGGGCGTTTTGAGCGATCGCCCCTGATTCCTCTGGTTTCCCTAGCTCTGCTGCGATCCAGGCGGGCGTTACAGCCGATTCCTCGGGGGGGAGCGAGCTGTCCTGTTGCGCCTCTGGCAGGGCGTTTTGGCTGCTAGAGGCGGGGGAGGGGTTGGATGCTAGCTCGGCTTTGAGTTGAAGCAAGGAAGGCGAAACCGGGGAGGGCGTGTCTGTGAATCGGCCTTGGGGATCATCGCGGTCGGTCTCTCCTCTGGCAGGGGCCTCCGCTATTTTTAGGGCTTCGGCTTTGCTGGTTTTAGCAGCTTTGCGATTTTGAGGAGGATTTTCTGTTAATTCTGGAATGGGGCGATCGGGTAATTCGATCGACGGGGCGGGCGGAACGGCAGCCAAAGCTTCCTCTGCTGATTCAGAGTAGGATGTTTGGCCACTTGCCGAATTTGATAACCCGAATGTTGCTGAGGCAGTAAAAACTGCCACCAATACAGCAGATAAACGCATTTTTGTTCACTTTTTTGGGCAATCCACACACCACATTAGTCATTATTCATTAGTCATTAGTCATTAGTTATATAAGTCGGTTGAATTTCGCGCTGACCGCTAATTGATGACTGTTGACCGCTGATTGCTGACATCGAAAGCAGAAGGGTGACAAACTGTGCAATTCTAGCGCATTACCCAGGCCTCTAGACTGTCTGAGCGAGAACCCGTTGGAGAACTTGCTGGTAAGCAGTTTCTACCGATCCTAAGTCGCGGCGGAATCGGTCTTTGTCCATAACACGGGCGTCGGGGTCGGCTTCTGCGTTGTCCCAGAGGCGGCAGGTGTCGGGACTGATTTCGTCGGCGAGGATCAGATTTTGATGTTGGTCGATACCGAATTCTAGTTTGAAGTCTACCAGGGTGATGCCGCACTGGCTGAAAAATTCTTTGAGTATTTCGTTAATTTCGCGGGCGGCGATTTCTAGTTGGTCTACTTGTTCGGGGGTGGCTAGCTGCATTAGCAGCAGCCTGTCGCGGGTCAGCAGTGGATCTCCCAAATCGTCGTTTTTGTAATAAAACTCCACCAGCGGCGGATTGACAATTGTGCCGAGGGCGAGGCCGGTTTGCTTGCAAAGACTGCCGGCGGCAATGTTTCTGACTACGACTTCCAAGGGCAAGATTTGGACGCGACAGACTCGCATTTGGTTGGGGGCCGGCGTGTCGATGAAGTGGGTGGGGATGCCTTTGGCTTCTAGCATCCGAAACAGGTGGGCGGATACGGCGCAGTTGATTTCGCCTTTGCCGACGATGCTGCCGCGTTTCTGGGCGTTAAAGGCTGTGGCGTCGTCTTTGAAGTGGGTCAGCAAAATTTCGCTGTCTTCGGTGGAGTAGAGGATTTTGGCTTTGCCTTCGTAGAGTTTGCGATCGGCTGACATGGCGATTAATAATGTAGATGAGTTTTAGATTTTACCGTAGCTCGATCGGGCGTTATTGGCGAGTTTTTGGATTTCGGCTGCGCCCCTAAGAGCATGAGGGGCGAGTACACCTGTAGGTAGATACCGTCATCGGCCCAGGCATAAATGATTCTTTACAAAGGACAATAGAGATTAAAGCTGCTGGGTTCGCGATCCGTGTTGACTAAACCTCGCTAACCAGACAGGCGCTTAAAAAACATCTATAAAATGGCTGATTTATGGAAGACAAAAAAATTCATATTCTCTTGGTAGAAGATGATGAGGTTGATGTGATGAACGTCCGGCGAGCATTCAAAAAAAATAACATCGTCAACCCCCTCTACATTGCTGCCAATGGATTAGAAGCTCTGGCTATATTGCGTGGAGAAGAAAAAATACAGCCTCCAATGCCTCAAGCCCGCCGGTTGATTTTGCTGGACTTGAATATGCCGAGAATGAGCGGGATCGAGTTTTTGCAAGAATTGCGACTGGATGAATGTTTGAGGTCGATTCCGGTAATCGTCCTCACGACTTCTAATGAAGATAGAGATAAAGTAAAAGCTTATAATTTGAATGTAGCTGGCTATATTCTTAAACCTGTTACTTTTTCTAACTTTGTGGAAGTGATGGCTACCCTAAACAGATACTGGATGCTGAGTGAAATTCCCTAAAATAGAGGAAATTTAATAAAAAATTTATTTTTTAATGTGGCTTGGTGATTTTTCAGGGATGCAGTTGTTTTAATTCTTTTTTCCAGACTGCAGCTTTTTCGGAGTAATCCACAATTCGGTTGTTATGGACAAAATTCTCACAATTCTGATAGTTGATGACGATGCAGTCGATCGAATGGCGATCAAACGCTCGCTCAAGTCCGCTGGTGTTTCGGCAGAAGTTACTGAGGCAGAAGACTGCGCGGATGCGCTGGCCCAACTCTCGGTTAGCAAAAATTATACCCAGGCTACCGCACAACTCTCCAAACACAATAAATCTCAACCTTTAAGGGAGGTTGAGGAGACAGAAAAGGGGCTGCTATTAAATCAAATATTTGAGTGCAAATTTGACTGCGTATTGCTCGACTACGGATTGCCGGACGGAGACGGACTGAGTTTGGTAAAACATCTACGAGAAGCGGGGCTGAAAGTTCCCTTAATTGTGCTTACCGGTCAAGGCGACGAACAAATCGCTGTGGAATTGATGAAGGCAGGAGCTTCTGATTATATTGCTAAAAACAAGCTTTCTCCCGAAAGTTTGTCCCGCAGTTTGTCCAATGCCATGCGCCTTTACCGCGCCGAATTTCAGGCGTTTCATACCAGTCAAAAACTCAAGGAAAGTGAAGAACGATACAGGTTAGTTTTAGAGGGAGTGAACGACGGAATTTGGGATTGGGATTTAAGTAAAAATGAGGTTTATTGGAACGATCGCCTTTTGGAAATTATCGGTTTGTCGCGAAAGCAATTTGGCAGGACTATGGACGCTCTATACAACCGCCTGCACCCCGATGACAAGGAGGGAATCGTCGCGGCGATCGCCGCTCACTTGGAACAAGAAATAGACTATAATGTAGAATTTCGGCTGCTGCACTCGAACGGTCTTTACCGCTACTGCACTTCTCAGGGAAAAGCTCAGCGGACTTCCCAAGGAAAACCGCTGCGAATGGCCGGCATGATTAGCGACATTACTGAGCGGAAACAGGCGGAAGATGCTCTGGAAAGGGAACGGCAGCAACTGAGACAAATTATTACTTGCGTGCCTGTAGCAATGGCGATGTTCGATACACAAATGCGCTATATGGCTAACTCTAAAAAATGGGTTAGTCAATTTAATTTGGAGTTGCCGTCTCTGAATAATTTTAGCCATTACGAATTGTTTCCAGATACGCCGAATCGCTGGAAAGCAATGTACCAACAAGCGCTCAAAGGTCAGGTAGTTTCTGTGAGCGAAGATGCCTGGGAACGAGCCGACGGATCTGTTTTGTACCTGCGGTGGGCTGCTCACCCTTGGTACGATCCAGACGAGAAAGTCGGGGGAATCGTGATGGTTGCCGACAAGATTAATGAGCTAGTGGAAGCGCGGGAAACTGCCTTAGAAGCGAGCCGGGTGAAGTCGCAATTCTTGGCCAACATGAGTCACGAAATTCGCACTCCGATGAATGGGGTTTTGGCAATGGCTCAATTGCTGCTGCGCGCTCCTCTGGAACAGAAACAGCGGGACTGTGCTCAGACGATTTACCGCAGTGCTGAACACTTGCTAAATGTTATTAATGATATCCTCGATTTCTCTAAGATTGAAGCTGGAGAAATGCGGCTGGAAAAGGCTAATTTTGATTTGGATAGTTGCGTTGAGTCGGTGATAGAAATCATAGCGCATTTGGCAGAAGAAAAAGGTATTGAATTGAATATTTTAGTGGACAGCTCAGTGCCGAGAAAGTTGGTGGGCGACTTGGGCAGATTGAAGCAAGTTTTGCTGAATTTGACGGGGAATGCCATAAAATTTACCGATCGCGGTCAAGTTCTCGTTCACGTAACTGTGAAACAGGGCAACCGACTGGCAGACGGTAGACAAGAAGCAAGATTGCTATTTTCGGTGCGGGATACTGGCATTGGAATTTCGGCAGAAGGGCAAACAAAGCTGTTCCAATCTTTTTCTCAGGTAGACGATTCTCCTACTAGGCCTTACGGCGGGACGGGTTTGGGGTTGGCTATTTGTAAGCAGTTAGTGGAGATGATGTCCGGCGAGATTGGAGTTCGCAGTTTGCTAGGCAGCGGTTCGACTTTTTGGTTTACTGTACCTTTGGAAAAACAGTTGCCAGTTGAGCCTCACGATCCCGAACTTGCGGGCAAGAAGCTGTTAGTAGTCTCGGGAAACGCTTTGAGGAGGGCAGCGGTGCGATCGCTCGCTCAAAGTTGGGGTGCGCGCTGCGATGAGGCAGAAACTGCTGCTGAGGCTTTGAGTTGGTTGAAAAATGCCCAGGGCGGGATTTCTCAGAATTCGGGAGAGGGGGGGAAAAGCTGGGATGTGGTGCTTGTGGACTTGCAAATGCCGGACTTGGATGCGGAAGAATTTGCTAGGAAAGTGCGATCGACCTCGAGAGTTGGCTCGTTAATCGCCATGACTGCTTTGCGAGAACAGCCAAAGGCTGAATCGCTTTGCAGTCGAGGTTTTAACGGATATTTGATCGAGCCGGTGCGGCCAAGCCGCCTGCTTGAGGCTTTGCAGGCGCCGCTGAAGGGAACAGGAGATTTTGGCAGAGTGGAGGTTGCTAATACTTGCAAGTTGCCACCAGTTAATTCTCAATATGCTACTTCCAATTCGCCGTCATCGCTGAGAATTTTGGTGGCGGAAGACCACCCGATCAATCAACAAGTCCTTGTCGAACAGTTGGCAGCTTTAGGCTATCACGCTGACTGCGTGGTCAACGGTCAAGAAGCGCTGGATTTGCTGGCAAAAAAAAGCTATGATTTAGTGTTGATGGACTGTCAAATGCCGGTACTTGATGGTTACAAAACGGCGCAAAAGTTGAGGGAAATCGAAGGAAGCGAGCGGCATACTTTTGTGATGGCTTTAACTGCTCATGCTATGCCGGGGGAACGAGAAAAGTGTCTGGCGGCGGGGATGGACGATTATCTCAGCAAACCTGTAGATTTAGATGCTTTGGCGGCGGCCCTGAAAAAGTATGAAGCCCTAAAGGTTCAGAGTGAAAATAAGTATGGAGTTAAAAGTATTAATTCGGAAAACAAATCTCAATTAGCAACAAATTATACAGAAGTTGTCGAAAAAGCGCAGGTGATGGCTCTGCCGACACCAAGGGCGATCGCACTTCAAACTTGGGAACATAGAGACTACGACGGACTGTTCGACAAGAGCAGATTGGAGCAACTCGGACGAGTTAATATTAAATTGCCCGAGCGACTTTTGCAAGCTTTTGTGGCAGACGCGCAAGCTGACTTGGCTGCTGCCAAAAGAGCCGTAGAAGCTAAAGATTGGCAAGCTGTGGAATATCAAGCACACCGTCTCAAGGGAACTTCGGCTAACGTGGGAGTTGCTCTGATGTCGGATTTGGCCACACAATTGGAGCATCAAGCGCGAGGCTTTCAATCTGAACCACCAGGAGTGGAATTGTCAAAGATGGAGAGGGTTGAAAACATATTAGTGAGTTTGTCCAGTCATTTAGCCCGTGTTCAAGAATTTGTGGAAACTCGAATGTTTGGTTAATATCTTACTCGCTCGGAGTCGATATTAGTCGGCGATTAAAATCCCCATTACAAAAACGAAGTCCCTCTCTAAGAGACTAAGAAATAAAGCGGTACGGTACGGAGTGTGCATCCTACATATAGAAATTCTAGGAAAATTTTGTTTGTTTCTTCACTCCTTGTCCTCTGCGTTCTCTGCGGTTAATTAAAAAAATAATTAATTTAGCTATGAATTACGATACCAGTACAAACACTATTTTAGATAGCGATTCATTAGAAAATGATGAAAAGCTGCTAACGCCTTTGATGAGTTTTGCTCGGGAAATTTTATTGTATGAAAACGAGGCTATTTCTGAGCAAGATTCTGTAAAGGCTGTGCCGTACTCACCAGAGGAAATGAATAATTTTTGTGTTGACAATCTGGTGGCAAAAGTGGCTCGCTGCTGTCGGGAAAGCAAGGTAGGGAAAAAATTACCGACGGCTTTTTACGTTCACGTTTCGGCTTTGCAGACACTCAACCCTCTCCTGGGAATCTACGAAAATTGTGCCAGACGCACTCTCGAAAATATTGATGAAGCAACTTTAGTTAAAGTTTCACTCCATCAACCTAAAATATCTTATCTTTTTTACCCTGATTTCGATACAGATGCTCATCCAGCTTTGCAAACCAGCATCCAGATTAATCTAGCAACAGGGGAAGTTAAATATTTTGATTACAGCAACAGCGAAAATCCCCCTGTTTTGCACCGTAAGGAAACTTTTGTAGCTGCGGATTATCCCAATTACGAAAAGTTTGCGCGGCTGACTCGCTGCGAGGAAAAGTGGGGCCTGCTTGACAATACTAGCGTTATCGGCACTCGCGAGGGTTGGCTCAAATATTTGGGATATTGCGGTGTAGAAATCCAAGATCATACTGTTGTCGAGCGTTTCAAACAGGAGAATAGCGAGGTATCAATTCCTAAAATCGAGCGGCACAAAGCTGCAATGGTACGCAATTCCCTTTCTAAACCCCTGCGTCTGGTTTTAGAAGCTGATTTAGTGAGGGACGGGGCGACTTTTTTTGATTACGGTTGCGGTTACGGCGGGGATGTTAAATATATTGCACAAGAGGGTTATGCTATTTCTGGTTGGGACCCATACTATCAGCCGGATACTCCGCGAATTTGTGCTGATATTGTGAATATTGGTTATGTGATTAATGTCATTGAATCTTTGGCGGAACGGCGAGAAGCTTTGCTGAATGCTTGGGGATTGACTAAAAAATTATTAGTGGTAGCAGCTCAGGTTTTGATTGACGATCGCCAACAAGGTCAAATTGCTTACGGGGATGGGGTGATTACTTCTCGGAATACTTTTCAGAAGTATTACGAACAAGAGGAGTTGAAGGTTTATATTGACCAAGTTTTGAGTGTGGATGCAATTCCTGTTGCTTTGGGGATTTATTTTGTGTTTCGGGATGCTGCGGAGGGTGAAGGTTTTCGCGCTTCTCGGTTTCGATCGCGCTTATCAACTCCCAGAGTGCGATCGCAAGTTAAGCGGTTTGAGGATTATGCGGAAATGCTGGCTCCTTTGATGGCTTTTGTGAGCGATCGAGGCCGCCTTCCGGTTAAAGGCGAACTAGCGGAAGAATCGGCGATTAAGGAGGAGTTTCACAGTTTTAATCGTGCTTGGAGGGTGATTTTGCAAGCAACGAATGCGGATGATTGGGAGACAATCGCCGACAAGCGCCGCCAGGATTTGCTGGTGTATCTGGCTCTCAACGGTTTGGGCGATCGGCCTTCAATGCGCCGACTCCCAGCTCAAATCCGCAACGACATCAAAGGTTTGTTTGACAATTATCAAAAAGCTTGCACTTTGGCTGATTTAATGCTATACAGTTTGGGCAAAGCTGATATTGTTGCGGATTGCTGCGAAGATAGTGCGATCGGCTACAAACAGCCCGGTACTCTTTCAGTTCACGTCTCTGCATTAGAAGAACTAGACCCTTTGCTCAGGCTCTACGAAGGCTGCGCCAACCGCACAATTGGCAGACTTGACGGCGCGACAATTATCAAATTTTACGCTCGCAGACCTCAGATTTCCTATTTATTTTATCCCGATTTTGACACTAACCCGCATCCAGCCCTTCACACTTCTATGCACATAGATTTGCGCGACCTTTCTGTGAGCTATCAAGACTATTCTGATGTGTATAATCCACCAATTTTAGTGATAAAAGAAGCTTTTGTTACTGCTAGTTATCCCCATTACGAAAAGTTTGCGAAACTCACCCGCCAAGAAGAAAAGTTAGGTATTCTAGATCGTGGCGTAGTTAAGAAACATCGGGAATGGATGAAGTGTTTGGAGGAAAATTGCGTTAAAATTAAGGAGCATAAGTTGTTTTGGCGATCGAATGCCGATCCAGAAAAATTAAAAATGCTGCAAAAAGCTGCGTCGGAACGCCAGCCGAAAAAGATTGAGTTTAATGCAGGAAAGATTGAACAAACCGCAGAGGGCGCAGAGGACACAGAGGATGGAAAAAAAGAGGCAGAAGAAGTTATGTCTTTAAGAATCGAATAGAGAAATTGGCGATTGAAATCACTTCTACACAAAATGTGTGGCAAAGTAAAGTAAATTAGTAAAAGCGGCTGAACTAAGGCGTTAGGTCGCTTTCGTTATTTCTTATAACATAATTTCTAAACTGTGTTCACCAAGAATCCAGAAGGGACAGGTTCATTACCTCCTGAATGACCTTGAGAAATTGACGTAAAACAATGGACGAATCTTCCTGTCGCCAAACAACAGCAATCTGCCGATTTAGGGCTGCATTTTGGAGCGATCGATAAACGACTCCCTCACGGTGCAGCGTTTGAACATGGTTGGGTAAGATGGACACGCCAACGCCTGCTGCAACTAAACTGAGCAGTGTGACAACTCCAGTTACTGTGACAGTTTGATTGATTTTCGGTTCAAAGCCAGCCTCCCGACAAAGAGTGACAACTTTTTCATAGAAGGGCAATACATCAAGGGAAGGTAAGATGATCGCATCGTCTGCTAGTGCTTTCAGAGAAATTTTACTTTGGTCAGCAAGGGCGTGTGTGGTTGGTAACGCGACAACGAAATACTCTTCAAGAATGGGTTGAAAACTCAAGGCTGGATCGTTCTGCTCAAAGCTGGGAGAGCGCTGAAATATCACGTCTAATTGATGGTTCTTGAGCATCTGAATCTCATGCTGAATCGTGACTTCGTGCAGTTCTAGCTCTACCTTTGGAAACCGTTGCTGAAACTCTTGCACTACCTCGGGCAGAATCGTGTTTGCAATGGAATTGTTCATGCCGATGATTAAACGCCCTATTTCACCTTGACTGGCCTGTCGTGCATAAGAAACCGCTCGATTGAGATGAATTAACGCTTGCTGCGCTTCTACCAGGAAAGCTTGACCCGCTTCAGTTAACTCAATCGGACGTTTGCTGCGATCGAACAGTTTTACTGCCAACGTTTTCTGATGGGTACTCAACAATTCTTCAAGCGCCTGAATTCTCTGACTGAGGGGAGGTTGCTTAATTCCTAAACGCTTTGCTGCCTCGCTGAAGTTGTTGTTAGCCTGCACCACTGCGATGAAGTAGCAAATCTGTCGAAGCTCAAACTGGCTGAGATGCTGGAACTCCATACCCATCCTTACTATATTTTCAAGCATATTTTGTTATGCACTTCTTATCTCATAGCATATAAAGACTTGCTGGACTGACCGATCGGGCACAGATACGCACCTCAAGTGCTGTACCTTTGACCTCTGTGGCAAGACAACGCCTACTCTAAAGGAGAATTTTATGAAGGTAAATTCAACGATTGCCACTACATCCAGTCGTCTAAATCGGGAAATTGAATTACCACCTGAAGTCGAAGTGCAAAAGCAGGCAATAGGTGAAAGAACGATCGCCTATTGTAACAAATCGCTCGATCGCAGCCGATTTTTCAGCCTGCTTAAAGAGGGAGAAATCACCCCGTCCATCATGCAATATGCCTTCCTACAGTACCAACTTTGGCGGGATCGTCTGCATCAGTGGTTTGGATTATGCATCGTCAAAGCAGGAAGTTGCACTGACCCGGATCAGAAAGCAGCAATCATGTCCCTAGCCGATCACACATTCACAGATTTGCAGGATGGTCATAGTGAGATGTATTTGGAATTTCTCCACAATCTTGGACTGAGTGATGCTGAAATCAAGGCATCTTGTCGGAGCGCGGCTACAGTATCGTATGAGCGCTCATTCTTTGACGACTTCGGCTATGGAACGAATAACTTCTACGAAGCACTGGCAGCGCTCAGCGGGCGAGAGCTATGCGTGGCAGTACGCAATGTGAGAATTCTCCAGTATTATTTCGATGCCCGCAGCATGAAGCACCCAACCTGGCTAGCATTGCACGCGGAATTGGAGGTCGATCATTTTCATGATGCCATTCGTCCGGTGCTGATCCGTTACGGTGAGGATTCAGCGAAGATTGCCGATCTTATGAAGGCAGTCGAGCACGGGATCGATCGACATTTGCAATATTTCGAGGAGCTGCTGCATGAATACGAATCCCGGTAGTTCTACGAAAATCATAAAAAAGTAATGATGAACTATAGGTGTGAACAAAATACCAGGTTGCACCAATGCGGCTCTCCAATGACTTCGAGAAGGCCAACATTTTTCACTAACCGAGTATGAATAAACAACACATACAAAAACTGCTTGAGTCAACCCAAGAACTATTTCTGACGACTCATAAACACGTAGTTGACGAGATTGTGAAACGGAATGGTTACTTTTTCCCTTTCGGTATTGGAGTATCACCAGACGGAGAGTATATTGTAGCTGGAATAGAAAATCCCGATCCAGTACAGGCATTGAGTTTTGCAATTCAAGCACTCAAGGATTTTGCACGGCGGGGAAAGCTTATTGCTGCTGCCACCTGTTTCGCTGGAAAGATTCAGATGCCGCAGAATGATGACTTACTTGATGTGATAATTATCGTCCTTGAGGACAGGACAAAAACAGCTATTAAATGTTGTGGAACTTATCGCAAGACAGCAATTACTTGGGAATTTGGGGACGTGACAGGCGAGGTTGGAGAACCAATGATTTTTGATTGCTTGTGAAGTAGCTTAAATTGGATTTATGACAGTATCGTATATCTTACGTACAGCAAGCTAACAACGCAGTGGAGCGAACGGGCAAGATTCGTTTCAGTTCTATTAGCCGCCGCTCACTTTTGCCGTTATACCAACAGTAAAAGCCCGTTAAATTTATCTATTTTCAGCCAAGATTGGGCAAGCAAAAATGCTCGGCTTCGTTTGTAAGTACCGAAAGTGGATCGGCGAGCGCCCTAGCATAAATAATTGTTAAGGGCTCGGAGTATAACACGTCATTGGAGCGGACAAAAGAGAGATAACTTCAGTTAAGCTAAAAATACAGGACTTACGCAGGTACACTACATATAGCGTGCCTGCGTAAGTCCTGTTAAGCAAACTTAATCTTCAAATAATCATCCTCCATCTTCGCCCCCGAAGGTTGCAGCGCCGCTAAAGCTTGGGGCAACACCAAATTACGGCGGTGATTCCCAATCCGAACATTCAACTCATCTCCCGTTTTGCTCAACTGGATCTGATCCTTAGCAATTCCGGGCAAATACAGTTCAAGACTATATTGATTGTTTTCTTGCACGATCTTAATCGTATTTTCTTTGTAATAAACTTGACTTGGATCTTCGTCTTTGTAAAGAGTTTCTTTCAACCGTTCTAAAGCTGCCAAACCGCACATTTCTTCAGAATAAAGTGGCACTTCCTTAACTGGTAGCGGCATGAAATCGGAGTGAATTTCCTGACGGTACTGCTCCTGGCTTTCTTTCCACCGTTTAAAAAATGGGTCAGTTACTTCTGCGGGAATAATCCGGTTAGCTACTACTAAATCTGTGGCTACATTGTACAAACTCAAATAGGCATGAGCCCGCAGAGACTCTTTAATTACCATTTTTTCGGGATTGGTAACTAACCTTACCGAAGTGACAGTATTGTCAGTTAAAACCTTTTCCAAAGCTTCGATTTGTTCGTAAAATTCGTAAGGTGCATCCATCACCTCTTTGTCTGGTAAAGAAAAACCCGCAATTGGTCTAAAAATAGGTTCAACTAAAGGCCGAAGGGCGGCTGATATGCCTTGCAGGGGTTTGTAAAATTTTCTCATGTACCACCCGCCAACTTCCGGCAAACTTAGCAGTCTCAATGCTGTGCCCGTCGGAGCAGAATCGATAATTAAAACATCAAATTCGCCTTCGTCGTAATGCCGCTTCATTCGCACTAAACCGAAGATTTCATCCATTCCTGGCAAAATTGCCAATTCTTCAGCTTGCACTCCTTCGAGTCCCTGGGCTCGCAAGACTTGAGTAATGTAGCGCTTAACTGCTCCCCAATTGCCTTCTAATTCCCTGAGAGCGTCTAATTCTGCTCCCCACAAATTCGGTTTCACCAGCCGCGAATCGTGCCCGAGTTCCATGTCAAAGCTGTCGGCTAAGGAGTGAGCGGGATCTGTACTCAGCACTAGGGTTTTGTATCCCAATTCGGCACACCGCAGCCCAGTCGCAGCGGCTACAGAGGTTTTGCCGACGCCGCCTTTTCCGGTCATTAATATTAAGCGCATTGATTGTTTAGCTCGCCTGAAACTTCTTTACTTCTTTATTGTAACGTTCTGTAACAGAGATTAATTTAGTGGGCGCTTAATTTTGGCGATCGCCCACCGCTGAACACAGCACGTTTCCTGTGACTCACGAAATTGCTGCAATGTCAAGATCAGTTAAAATTATTTATCTCAGATATCAATTGCAACAAATAAAAATCCATCAGCGTTCATCTGTGTTTATCTGCTAAAATCGGCGGTTAAAAAAGGGATCTCGCTCTTCAAACACTATTTTTTATTGCTAAAAAACCTAACAAAAATTCTCAAACATTAGTTTTCAGAGGAAATACAAGCTGTTTGAGCACATCCAACCGCGAACAGTCCCAGTAATCGATGTGAGAAACAATTAAACCGTCACTGTTGACTTTCAGTTCGCTCCTACCGGCGATCGCCATTTTCGGTTTCCAAGGTAACGGTGCAGTCCAGCTCAGAGTCCAGCGAGTTTCTATAGTATCTCCCGACTGCGAAATCCCGTGCAAATCGAGATTTACATCCTGAAAGAAAGTCCCCATAAACCCGATCATTTTGCGGTAGCGATCGACTCCTGTAAATCGATTGACCGGATCTTCAAAATAAACATCTTTTGCATAGATGCTGTAAGTCTGATTATCCGGAAATCTTTGATAATCGTCTTTGAGAATTTCAATAATGTCCATTTCCAGCGATCGTTATTCTTATATTATTAGAATATAATTTTAACACAACAGCTCGAAACTTTGCAATTATCGTTTAAATTGTGATATTATATCGGGTTATTTCCTGCCTTGCCAACTTTCAACTTAACATCACAACTATGATTGACCTCTACACTTTTACCACACCGAACGGCCGCAAAGTCTCGATCATGCTCGAAGAAATAGGTTTACCCTACAACGTGCACGTCATCGACATCAAAAAAAACGACCAATTTAGCCCAGAGTTCATCGCAATCAACCCCAACAGCAAAATTCCGGCGATAGTCGATCGAGATAACGGCATCACCGTCTTCGAGTCCGGCGCTATTCTAATCTATCTTGCCGAAAAAAGCGGCAAATTTCTTCCCACAGACAAACAAAAATACTTTCAAGTTATAGAGTGGCTGATGTTTCAAATGGCTAGCGTCGGCCCGATGTTTGGTCAGCTAAACCACTTCAAACGCTTTGCACCCGAACAAATTCCCTATGCGATTGGGCGCTACGAAAAAGAAACCTTGCGCCTCTACGGAGTATTAGACACTCAACTAGCAAAATATGAATATATCTGCGGCGACTATTCGATCGCCGACATTGCTACCTATCCCTGGGTTGCTATTTACGAATTTCAAGGATTAAGCCTCGACAATCATCCCCACCTCAAACGTTGGGTAGAAACCTTGCAGAAGCGTCCCGCAGTTGAGCGCGGAATGGCTGTTCCATCATTATAAACCCGCCATCTAAATTGTATTTTCGGGAGGGCGGGACACCCCACAAGCAAGTTGACTTTTGTGGAACGGGCTTCTCGCCCCTTCTTAATAAACAGCGGGCGGGCTAGAAGCCCACCCCACAAGCAAGTTTATATCATTTCCGGTTACACCGGAATGATGTTGACGGTTGACTGTTGACTGTTCACTGGCAAAAGTCAACAGTGAACTCGAATTTACTATTCCGATGCTAACGGATTTGATATTACTGGTTGTGGAACGGGCTTCTAGCCCGTTCAAAAAAAGCCCTCAAACTCAATCCGCGAAATGCTTAATAATCGCCTCAGCAAACTCCGAACACTTCAACTCAGGCACCGGCGGCTCCATCAACCTCGCCAAATCGTAAGTAACTTCACCGTTAGAAATTGCAGCTCCCAAACCCTTCTTAATCAAGTCTGCTGCTTCCTGCCATCCCAGGTATTCTAACATCATCACCCCGGACAAAATCAGGGAACCGGGATTGACTTTATCCAAACCAGCGTGTTTCGGCGCAGTGCCGTGAGTCGCCTCAAAAACTGCACATTCATCACCAATATTCGCGCCTGGACCCATGCCCAATCCGCCGACAATGGCGGCGGCCGCATCGGATAAATAATCCCCGTTCAGATTCATTGTCGCCAAAATCGAATACTCGGCCGGCCGGGTTTGAATTTGTTGGAAAATACTGTCAGCAATTCGATCGTTGACCATAATTTTTTCTTTCCACTGGCCGCTGCCGTGACTCTCCCAAATTGCAAACAGAACGTCGGCTACTTCTTGACGAATTTTGGCTTGTTTTTCTGGGGTCAAAGCATCGTATCCCGGGTCTATTTGGCGAGCATTATCTTCTAAGCTAATGTCTGGATTTTTTTCTTTGTTGCTCAGAATCCAAGACTCTCTTTCCGTTACGCACTGAGCGCGAAATTCGGTGGTTGCTAATTCATAACCCCAATCTCGAAAAGCTCCTTCGGTGTATTTCATGATGTTGCCTTTGTGTACCAAAGTTACTTGCTGCTTTTCTTTTGGCAACCGCAAAGCGTGGGTAAGGGCACGCCGTACTAAGCGCTGAGAACCTGTTTTGCTAATCGGTTTAATTCCGATTCCCGAATCGAGGCGAATTTGTTTTTTGCCATGTTCTGGTGTTGCTGGAATTAACTCATTATTGAGGAATTCAATCAATTTTTTGCCAATTTCGCTGCCTTTAGCCCATTCAATTCCGAGGTAAATATCTTCTGTATTTTCCCGGTAAATAATTACATCTAGGAGTTCAGGAGTTTTGTGTAGCGATGGTGTTCCAGCATAATATTTGCAGGGCCGCACGCAGGCGTAAAGGTCGAAGATTTGCCGCAAAGCTACGTTTAGCGATCGAATGCCGCCCCCGATAGGGGTTGTCAGCGGCCCTTTGATGGCGACTCCGTATTCTTTGATGGCGTTTAAGGAATCCTGGGGCAGATATTGGTAAGTACCGTAGACATCGCAGGCTTCGTCGCCTACATAGATTTTAAACCAGTTGATTTTTCGATCGCCACCGTAAGCCTTTTCTACCGCAGCATCCATAACTTTCTGGGATGCAGGCCACAAGTCAACGCCGGTACCGTCGCCGCGAATGAAGGGAATAATCGGGTCATTGGGGACGATCGGCAAACCGTCTTTGAAAGTAATTTTAGAACCAGTTGTCGGGGCTACAATCTTTTCGTACATATCTTAACAGCGCGGATAGCAATGTTCCCTATTTTGCCACGATTATCTGCCTAAACCTCAACCAATCCTAAATATTTGTATAAATTTAAGTTTGATTTTTGGGCGATCGGCTGCCCGTCACTGTGACTTTTGGGCGATCGCCAGTTTAAAAGTTAATTTAAAAAAGTAGCAAAGATAGCAGAAGTTTCTATCAAATCTCTCTCTCTATCTTTCTGCGCTACGGTTGAGAATATGCTGGAAACAAGTCAGTGGGTTTTAGATTTTAGATTTACTCCACAGATGAATCTAGGAGGTTGAACCTTAGTCTAAAATCTTGGGCGGATCGCGACTCCTGTTGGAAAGTTGTATGCGTTTTTGGGCGGGGTAAAAATGGTGATTGTAGCCACCGATGAAGGCAAATAAACGCAGATTATTTGCACAAAATTTGCATTTATTTGCGATATTTTTCTTTCTGCATATTCTTTTTGACAACCCACAATATAAACCAAATGACAATAATCACCACAACTATTTTGGAAACAGGGCCCAGATAATCGTCTACAAGTGTATAATTTTCCCCTAGTTTATATCCGGCAAAAGTCAGGAAACTTACCCATAAAAGAGTGCCGCCTGTTGAGTATAGTAAAAAAGGAATTAAAGGCATATTATTGATGCCAGCGGGCAGGGAAATCAGGGTGCGAACTCCCGGTACGAGGCGACACAAAAACACGGCTTTGTTGCCGTGTCTGTTAAACCATCTATTGGCTTTGTCAATATCAGCGCCCGATACTGTGATCCACTTGCCGTATTTGTCGGCTAAATTCCTCAACCGTTCTTCGCTCAATAATTTACCCGCATAGTACCAGGGAAGCGCGCCCAGAATTGTACCGATTACTCCTGCTGCGATCGCCGGCCCTAACTGCATATCATCACCCTTTGATGCCGTGAATCCTGCCAGCGGCATAATTAATTCTGAGGGTATGGGCGGGAAAAGATTTTCTAAAAACATCAACAGGCCAATTCCGAAATAGCCCATCGATTGCATTGTGTTAGTTATCCATTCAACCATTTTGATTTAATAATTTGGTAAGAAGAAGTCATTAGTCATTAGTCATTAGTCATCGCTCGTTCCTAGACTCTGCTTGGGAACGCATATCTAGAGGCTCTGCCTCGACTCCCCATGAGGGAGGCAGAGCCTCCTTGTATTCATTCCCCGGCACAGCGTGGAAATGATAAACGATGATTAAGTGCCCGAAGTCCAAGAGTTTGTGTACTCAATTTGTTCGGCCGTCAAGGTATCAATGTGAATACCCATTGCTTCCAATTTGAGACGGGCAATTTCTTTGTCAACTTCCACGGGGATTGAGTGAATACCCGGCTCTAGTTTGCCTTTGTTCGTAACCAGATATTCGCAGGCTAAAGCTTGGTTAGCAAAGCTCATATCCATCACGGCGCTGGGGTGTCCTTCGGCTGCTGCCAAGTTGATCAAACGGCCTTCGCCCAACACAATAATCGACTTGCCATTATTGAGGTGATATTCTTGAGTGAAAGACCGAACCGTTTTCACGTCGGTGCTTTTTGCGCCGAGGGATTTGAGGTCAATTTCAATGTCGAAGTGACCGGAATTGCAAACAATTGCGCCGTCTTTCATTGTCTCGAAATGTTCGGCACGAATGACGTGTTTGTTGCCCGTAACGGTAATGAATATATCTCCGACTGTTGCTGCTTCGTCCATCGGCATGACGCGGAAACCGTCCATCACTGCTTCGATCGCCCGAATCGGATCGATTTCGGTGACAATTACGTTAGCACCCATACCGCGGGCGCGCAGTGCCGTGCCTTTGCCGCACCAACCGTAACCTGCAACCACAATATTTTTACCGGCCAACAAAATATTGGTAGCGCGGATAATGCCGTCTAGGGTAGATTGACCGGTGCCGTAGCGGTTGTCAAAGAAGTGCTTGGTGTCAGCGTCGTTGACGTTCATTGCGGGGAAAGTCAGCACGCCGTCTTTCAACATTGCCCGCAGGCGCACGATGCCTGTGGTAGTTTCTTCGGTAGTTCCAATTAAGTCGGAAATTTGGTCCGGGCGGTGCTGGATCAGTGCGGCTACCACGTCGCTGCCGTCGTCGATGATAATATTGGGGCGGTGATCTAGGGCTGTGTAGACGTGACGTTCGTAGGTAGCCGCGTCTTCTCCTTTGAGGGCGAAGACGGAAATGCCGTAGTCTTCAACTAAGCAAGCCGCTACGTCATCTTGAGTGCTCAAGGGGTTGCTGGCGATCAGTACGGCGTCGCCACCGCCGAGTTTGATGGCGATCGCCAAATGAGCGGTTTCTGTGGTTACGTGGCAGCAAGCAGCCAAGCGAATGCCAGCGAAAGGCTTTTCTTTAGCGAAGCGTTCTTGAATTTGCCGCAAAACGGGCATTTCCCGGCCGGCCCACTCGATGCGTTGCTTTCCCAAGGGGGCGAGGGACAAGTCTTTGACTTCGTGTTTAATCTTGACGGATGTAGCAACCATGTATGTTATTTCTCAGAAATCATCAAACTTTGTTAGTTTTAGCAGATTAAGTCATCGGCGGGCAAGTGCTGTGATTTTACTCGAGCGGGGTCGGCGCTGCTAATCTTAAATTTTGATTGTGTTTTAATGATTAGCGAACGAGTCGATGGAGTCATCCCCACAGTGAGAGTCAAACATTCCTGTCGGCCGATCGAACTCAATCTTTTGTGTTAGCGTGGCGTTCTGGAATTATTTGACACTCTCATATCATTTCCGGTTACACCGTCAACTCGAATTTACTATTCCGATGCTAACGGATTTGATATCGCTTGGGCTGCTGGCAGTTTGAGCGCCTGCGTGATTGCGTTCCCAGCTTGGCGGCATGCAGATATCATCAGTTGGTTAGGACTTGGTTCAGTAGCGATTAGTTTCGCGTTCCAAGAAATCTTTAAATACTTTTTAGGGGAAATATTGTTGCTGTTGCACGAACCGTTTCAAGTAGGCGATCGGATGATTGTAGAAGGCTTTGAAGGTACTGTTGAAAAGATTTTGCGGCGTTCAACTCAAATTATTAGCGATGGGGGAGAGCGAGTTATCGTGCCGAAGGCGATCGTATTTACCAATTCAGTGCGGGTACTAACAATGATTCCACACAGGCGAACCAACCTGCGTTTAATTTTAGCCTACGAGACCTGCCTTCCTGAGCAATTGAAACCTTGGTTAAAGCTATTTCCGAAGTCGAAGGCGTTTTGTCCCAAACAACTCTAGAAGTTGATATTTCAGGCCTTAACGATGGTTTTTTGCATCTGATTCTCCGCTATGGGACGCGGCGGGAACAAGCACAGGTGCGGCCGACAAAAACCAGGGCTGTGGTGGCACTTAAAGTAGCGTGCGTCCCGGCGGACATTAAAATTATTCAAATCGTACCGCTGACTTTGTACGATCGAACAGTTGACAGTGAGTGAGTTTTTAATTTTGAGTTGGGAGAGGGGAAGAGTGGGAGAGGGCGAGAGTCGGAGAGTCGGAGAGTGGGAAAAATCCTCTTTCTCCCCTCGGGCTTCTTCACGCTTGACTTCTCCCCTCAACATCCATCCGTTAAATCCGTTAAATCCCGTAGACTGCTGCGTGGCAGAACTTCCCTCTGACTTCTCCCTTCTGACTTTTCCAATCAAGCAAAAGGCGAGCCTATTTCTCATTAGCGCGCCTCCTAATTGAATTTTATTTTGTCAAACGTAATTGGGGAGATTGTTCCGGTTGAAAAATATCAGGAAGTAGTCTTGCTAGCGCGGCGGCGGCGCGCTGCAACCAAGCCACCCAAACCGAGAGCCAAACCAGTCATTGTCATCGGTTCTGGAACTGCTTCTGCAGTCACTGTGAAGTCTTGGAAGTCTGAGTCGTTGCGGTTACCGCGATCGTCGAAGCCAATTAGCGTGCCTCCGTTAAACAGAGACTCCAATCCGTTTGTGAATTGTCCGGCTGCTTGGAATGTGGAAGTTGTTTCTTTGTCGAGCGTGTTCCACAGTTGCTCTTGCCCGCCAAACACCGCTTGCTGGCTGCCGCTGTTCAAGCTTGAGGTCGAGTAGACACTGCCACCCCAGCCGCTGTTGAGTCCCAAAGTATAAATTTGATTGGCCAGGAATGTGAATACTACCGAGCCAGAACCCACGACAGTATTGCCCAGAGTTCCTTTCCATTCGTTTTCCGCGCCGTTGTCTGAGGATTTAGTTTCCGAAAACAGGGCCTGAACTAGAGTGGCTGCCGAGTTCTCCACACTGTAGATCCCCAAAGAGGATTGGTACATACCGTGAGTTTGTTTGAAGTTAAACTTGACGGTTGTATCTTGGTCGAATTGGATGCCGTTGGCACCAAAGGAGGCGGCTTGAGCTGGAGCTCCGGCACCAAACAGAGCTGTGGCGGCTGCGGTAGCTGTTAAGGCGGATAAGAGTTTGGTATTCATAACCTGTTCCTTTTGTGCGAGAGTCTTAATAATTTCATTATGCGATACTTTTTTGTATTTGAGGCACTTTAGGTAAAGTTTGACATATTCTTTATCAAGCCTTTACACAACCTTCACAAATGGTGTCGCTCGCCTCTGCCCGCGGGCGATCGATCGCTAAAAATACATACCAAATAATTATAAAAATTGTGGCTTGAAACCTTGCATTCGCGCGCATGGGAGCGCGACTAACCCAAACTGATTTGGATCGGGCTTATGCTAATTTTTTATTATATTATCAAGTCTAAATCCTCAACCGCAAACACTTAAGTATAAATACGGTAATATTCGTGTGTACTGATAGTTAAAGGAGTTTCCTATTAACCCGAAACTGGGAATATTTGTTTTTTGGGACTTGTATAGGGAGTTAAAGTAGTTTATCTATCGGGTAAATTACCTACAAAATGCGATCGTTGGGTCTACGTATTTTGGTTGAATTAAATAGAGCCCGTGGCGTGAGATATCCTAAAGAGGCGATCGAGGAGATGCAATTTCCACAGACTGAAGCGGTAAAAGAGCGGATTGCCCCTCAACAAAGATTGTATAGAGAAGCTGTGGCCCAGTCCTTGCTCCCGATCTACCGCATCAAAACAGACCGCTGTAGCGTTCCTCGGCCCAAGGTTCGCCCCGCCGATGGTAGCCGTTGCGTTCCCAAAAACCGAGTTCTTCGGTTTCTGTAAACTCCAGGCCGTTAATCCATTTAGCGCTTTTCCAAGCGTACAAGTGGGGAACTACGAGCCGCATTGGGCCGCCGTGGTCTGCGGATAGAGGTTCGCCGAAGACGGTGTGGGCGAAAAAGTTTTCTTCTCGGAGGAAGTCGGCGATCGCAATATTAGTAGTGTAGCCGCCGTAGCAGTGTTCCAGGACGTGCAGAGCTTTCGGATCGACTTCTATATAGTTTATAAAATCTGTGACTTTGACTCCCGTCCACTGCACGTCGAGTTTTGACCACCGGGTGACGCAGTGAAAATCCGCCGTAAAGTTACTTTGGGGCATCGCCTGGAAGTCCGACCAAGTGAAGGTTTTTGGTTTTGCTAATCCCCAGACTTTAAATTCCCAACTCTCAATACTGACGGAGGGTGTATCGCCGTAGGTCAGCACAGGAAAGCCGTTGGCGAGGTATTGACCCGGGGGGACGCGATCGCTGTTTTCTAATTCTGGCTTGCGAAAAAATTTGCCCAGCATTGATTTACGCTCTACAGTAGCTGACTGCAATTCTGAGTATAACTTGGAGAGATGGGCGCATCGCAATTCATCTCAAGGTAGAAAGCAAAAGCACTTCTGTAGAAAGAAAAATCCCTAAATTCTGCCTGATGCCAACCTAATTCTGCCTTCGGAGATAGCCGAAGCTAACAATTACCAACTATTATGATTCCAGCGTAAGTAGGTAGGCCCTGTAAAGCGCAATTATGTAAACGATTGTAAAGTATCCAAATGCCCTAAGCGTGGCTAAGTCAGCCCTGTTGACATACATTTACATAGCTGATTTTAATTCTGCCTACCTACTTATTAAGTATGTAATCTTAAATTTTATCGCAATTCATGGGGCATTTCCAAATTTTTGATGTATTGTAACAATATGCTCGGATGCCATATGTAAAAAAAATTGATGGGGTAAAAATCATGATCACAAGTTGCTTGATTCCGTTGACGGTCTGCTTGATTGCTGGGTGGGTGACTGCCGGGACTGACAATAGAACGCTAGACGGAATTCCGGCTCCCATAGCTGCAATTATTGGAGTGTGTTCGTTAATTTGGTTGCTGGCGGTGTGTCCTTGGCCTGTTGAACTCGCTCTAGTCTTGGCGGTGGTGGTCTTCGGCAAAGCTTACGTGCAAAAAATCTTGAACCTCGGCTGAATTTTCAGGGCTAGCGCTCCTATGATTTGCGGGAGCGCGATCGGGTGTTGCTACTTTTTTGTTAAAATTTTTCGCGATTTGTCTGGCTAGGTTCTTTGAGGGGGTCGCGAAGACGGAACCAACCCCAGAACTGGTGAAATTCAATTTACATATTTCAGTTAAAAATTAGAACATAAATATCGACAGAGAAACCCGGTTTATCTAAGATAAACCGGGTTTGTGAGGGTCTGAAATTTTCACACATCCCGCAAGAAGAATTGCTTAGGACTTAGACACTCGGAACACAAGAAACCGGGTTTCTGAGTCCACGACTGTTGCTATATGTGCGTAAAATGGCGAGCTGTTAAATTGGCAAGCGATTGATATCTTTATTAGAACCAATTACTACCATCGCGTCGCCCTTTCTCAAGCGTTCGCTTGGCTCCGGATTAATCTCGAACTTGTCGGCGCGCCCGACTGCTAGCAAGTTCAAACCATACTTGCGCCGGAGCTCCAATTCGGAGACGGTTTTACCGTCAAACTTTTCAGGAATGAGCAACTCAACGATGCTGTGATCGGGGTCGAGGTCAAAGCGTTCTAAAATGCTGGGTTTTGTAAGAAGCCGGGCCACAGAGCAGCCCATTTCTCGTTCTGGAAAAACTACATGATCTGCACCGACTTTTTTCAACAGTTTTAAGTGAGTTTCCGAAGAAGCTTTGGCTATTACGTGACTTACCCCGCCTTCCTTAAGGTTTAGGGTGGTGGTAATGCTTTCTGCTAGGTAATTGCCGATCGCAACAATCACTGTTTCAAATTCAAATATACCCGCTTCCGCAAGAGCGCTAGGCTCTGTAGAATCTAACTGCACAACGTGAGCAGCAATGCGCTCGGTCAAAGCTTGAGTTACTTTTTTTTCATCGGTGTCAACTCCCAAGACTTCGTAACCCAATCCGTGCAGAGTCGAACACACAGCTTTGCCGAAGCGTCCCAAACCAATAACTGCAAACTGCTTGTTTTCGGCGCGCAAAGTCCGAAAAAAATTTAAAGATGACAGGTTCACTGAATATCCAGCGCTGAGCGTCTTGCTGTTGAAATTTTAGCAAAGACAGCGCCGCCTCCTTTTGATTTTTGGGTAAGTAGTAAAAGTTGAGTTGGGTTGTCACCCATTGTTTAGATTATCAGCAACGAGGCAGGATTTTTTTATCCCACTAACAAACTTTCCTCAGCATACTTAAAAGACCTGGGTTTTGGGTCGCCGAATCCAGCACTTATCAGCAGCAGCACCCCAACCCGACCTATGTACATTGTAGCAATCAAAATCAACTTGCCGATCGGTGAAAGCGTGGGTGTAATCCCAGTGGAAAGACCGACCGTGCCAAAAGCTGAAACTGCTTCATACAGCGCTGCGATAAATTCTACTTGCGGATTGGTCAGCTCGATTAAAATTGCAGATGTGAACGCGACCAACAGGGAACCGAAGACTACGCTAATGGTTTTCAGAATCATTGGTGGCGGGATTTGACGCTGATAGCACTCCACATCTTCCTGGCCTTCGATAACTGCTGTGGTACAGCAAAACAATATCCTAAAAGTTGTGGTTTTGATTCCGCCGCCGGTGCTGCCAGGACTGGCGCCGATAAACATCAGCGCGATAGTCAGAAATAACGAGGCTTCGGTCATTTGGCCAATGCTAATTGTATTGAACCCTGCCGTGCGGGGAGTAACAGATTGAAACCAAGCTGCCATCAGCTTTTGAGGAAAAGTTAGAGAGCCGAAAGTGTCAGGGTTGTCGTATTCGAGCACCAAAAAGGCTAGCGTTCCTAAAATTAAAAGGACAGCCGTTGTAGTGGTAACAACTTTGAAGTTCAGGGAAAAAACTGTGCAGATAGGGCTTTTGTTGAAGCGATCGCGCAGCCACAGGTACATTTCCATAATTACTTGATAGCCGATTCCCCCAAATATGATTAAACCGCTGACTGTGAAGTTAACCATAGGCGAACTGATGTAGCCGATCAAATTGTCTGAGTAGATGCTAAAACCGGCGTTGTTAAAGGAATTAACGCTGTGAAATATAGCAGACCATACACCCTGTTTAAATCCGTATTGGGGGACGAAAACCGTCATCAGCAAAAACACTCCTGTTAATTCAAACAAAAGCGTTGTTGCTAGAATTGACTGCACGAGTTGTACTACGCCTGCTAGCCCGGATTTGTCGAGAGATTGTTGCAGGGCAACTTTGTCTTTCAAGCCAAAGCGGCGACCCAATAACAGCAGCAAGAAAGTCGTGGCTGTCATGTAGCCCAAGCCTCCTATTTGCACCAGTAAAACTAGGCACAGTTGCCCCCAAAAAGAGTAATATTTTCCGACATCCACAACCGACAAGCCCGTGACGCAGACTGAGGAAGTAGAGGTAAACAGTGCTGTTATTGGATCGCTCCAAGTTCCATCTATTGTGGAAAAGGGCATCATCAGTAATAGAGCACCTGCGAGGATGACAGCGAGAAAGCCCAAAGCAATGGTTCGCGAGACAGTCATTCGATTTTAGATTTTAGATTTTAGATTTTAGATTTGAGAGGGAACCCACAAATCGATTTGAGATTTGAGGTTTGAGAGGGAACCCACAAATCGATTTGAGATTTGAGGTTTGAGAGGGAGCCCACCAATCGATCCTCGGGCTTCAAATAAGGATATCTCTGTCTGGCGAATGCCGAAGACCGATCGAACTCAATCGCCAAATTCTATGACAACAGCGGGAAAATAACGGTAGAATTCCTTTAATAACTTGCAATCCGGCGATGACATCAACACTTTACCAGCAAATTCAGCAACTTTACGACGCTTCTAGCGGTTTGTGGGAGCAGGTGTGGGGCGAACATATGCACCACGGTTACTACGGCCCGGATGGCAATTTGAAAAAAGAGCGCCGACAGGCTCAGATTGATTTGATAGAAGAACTGCTGGCATGGGCTGGAGTACCGTCAGAGAAGGCACTGGGTGAATCTTACCGCATTCTCGATGTCGGTTGCGGGATCGGCGGCAGCACGCTGTATTTGACCGAAAAGTTTAGTTCGATCGCTCAAAATAATTTAAAGTTAGATGGCGGGAGCGATCGTGATTTTAGCAGATCGCCGGAACTAAACAAAACGGGCGCTAGCGTTACAGCAACCGGGATTACTCTGAGTCCGGTACAGGCCAACAGAGCGACCGAACGCGCTAAAATTGCTGGGCTAGAAAGCAATGTGAATTTTTTGGTGGCCGATGCTTTGAATATGCCTTTCCCTGACGAGTCATTTGACTTGGTTTGGTCGCTCGAAAGTGGCGAACATATGCCAGACAAAATTAAGTTTTTGCAGGAATGCTGTCGCGTACTCAAGCCGGGAGGAACTTTGATTTTGGCAACTTGGTGTCACCGCCCGCTGGGAGAAACTGCGGGAGAATTAACTGATGAAGAGAGAAAGGAGTTGGCAGAAATTTACCGGGTTTATGCTTTGCCTTATGTAATTTCTTTGCCGGAATACGAGGAAATTGTCCGCAGTTTGCCTTTGACAAGTATTCGCACCGCTGATTGGTCAAAAGCTGTTGCTCCTTTTTGGGATGTGGTGATCGATTCTGCTTTGACTCCGAGCGCGATTTGGGGTTTGCTCACGAGCGGTTGGACGACTATTCAAGCAGCACTTGCTCTCGGATTGATGAGCCGTGGATATCAGAGCGGGCTGATTCGTTTTGGGATGATTTGTGCTGTAAAATAGCAGGCATATATCAGAGAAGTTTTGAGTGTGGAGTTGATGAGTAAGGTGTGCAATGCACACCTTAGAAAATATTATTTGTGTGGTGCGGGTGTGAGTTCTATGGGCAACGATTCGATTGACAAGTCTTGGATTGATAAAAATGGCTCGGCTCAGCAAAGCTGGGTAAGGGCATTTTGGGAGTTTTCTCGACCGCACACAATTGTGGGCACTAGCTTGAGTGTATTGGCTTTGTATGCGATCGCCCAAAGCACGAAGCTGTTTGTGAATCCTATATTTTTGCCCCTAGCTTTTGCCTGGTTGGCTTGCATTTGCGGCAATATTTATATTGTGGGATTGAACCAGTTAGAAGATGTTGAAATTGATAAAATAAATAAGCCGTATTTGCCGATCGCCTCGGGAGTGTTTTCTCGGAAAACCGGGGAATTAATTGTAATTGCAACGGGAATTATAGCAATTTTGACTGCTGTTTTACAAGGTCCGTTTTTGCTGGCTACCGTTGGCGTTAGTTTGGCGATCGGGACTGCTTATTCTCTGCCGCCAATTCGGCTGAAACGGTTTCCTTTTTGGGCTGCGCTGTGCATTTTTACGGTGCGGGGTGCTATCGTAAATTTAGGGTTATTTTTGCACTTTAATTGGGTGTTGGGTTTGGGAACGGCTAAAAGCGCTTTTTCTGGCTGGAGTTTGGAGAGTGTGTCTTTTCGGATTCCTGCCGAAGTTTGGGTGCTGACGATTTTTGTCGTGGTGTTTACGTTTGCGATCGCCATTTTTAAAGATATCCCTGACATGGAAGGGGACAAGGAATATAATATTACTACGTTTACGATTGAGCTGGGCAAGCCGGCCGTCTTTAATTTATCTCGTTGGGTGTTGACGGTTTGTTATTTGGGCGCGACTTTGGCGGGAGCGATCGTATTGTCTAATGTTAATTTAGTGTTTCTGGCAGTTTCTCATTTGGTGGCTTTGGGTTTGATGTGGTTTTGGAGCGTCAAAGTTGATTTGGACGATAAAATAGAAATTGCTGCATTTTATCAGTTTATCTGGAAGTTGTTTTTCTTAGAATATCTGATTTTTCCCGCAGCTTGTTTGTTGGGGTAGAAGGGGAAGAAGGAAGTTCGGCAACGGATTCTGTAACGGATGTAACGGATGTCAGTCCGATGGAAGTCGGAAGAAGGAAGAAGGAAGGGGGAAGAAGGAAGGGGGAAGAAGGAAGAAGGAAGGAAGAGTTAACAAATTAGAACAATTTGGCAATTACCAGTTAGCGAACTCCCAAACAACAAAGACAACTATGGCTTCTCCAAAAAAAATTCGGAAATCTGCCTGCAAACTGGGTGCCGAAGACTCTTTGAAATTAGCTTGGGAACATCACCAAGCGGGCCGTTTGTTAGAAGCTGAGAATTTGTACCGACAAATAATAGAAGTGCAGCCGGAATCAGCAAACGTGCTGTGTTTGTTGGGAATAGCGGCGAGACAGCAGGGAAAAATTGCCGAAGCGATCGACTTTTACGAACAGGCGATCGCCCAAAACCGCGATTTTGTAGAAGCACATTTAAATAAGGCTAATCTTTTACTGGATGTAGGCGAGTATCAAAGGGCGATCGGCAGTTACGAACAAGTCATCAAAATCCAGCCCAATTCCGCACTCGCCTACAATAACTTGGGCTGGGCAAAACAGCAATTATGCGAAATAGACTCGGCAATTTTATATTACCAAACCGCGCTGCAACTCGACCCCAACCTGCAGCAAACAGCGCACAATTTAGGACATTTATATAAACAAAAAAATCAATTAAACGAGGCAATCGCCTGTTACCGGCACGCTTTAAAAATCAATCCCAACTTGACATATTCTCTGATGGGCTTGGGAACAGTTTTGCAACAGCAGGGGAATTTAGACGAAGCTTTCAACTGCTACCAGCAAGCGGTACAACTAGACCCCAACAATCCAGAAGCTCACAACAATGTAGGAGCATTTTACCACGAACAAGGTAATGTAAAAGCCGCCATATCCTACTACAGACAAGCATTAAACTTAAAGCCCGACTTCGTGGAGGCTATTAACAATCTCGGACACGCTTTAGTCGATTTAGGAGAATTTCGAGAGGCTTTTTCTTGTCACAGTCGAGCCTTGGAATTGCAGCCAGACAACGCCACCGCCCACCTGGAATTCGCCTTAACTTTGCTATTGTTCGGAGATTTTCAGCGCGGTTTTGCTGAATATGAGTGGCGGTGGCGCACTCCGCAACTACAACCGAGGCAATTTAAACAGCCGATTTGGGATGGTTCAGATTTGCAGGGAAAAAATATTTTACTCCACGTCGAGCAAGGCTTCGGCGATTCTATTCAGTTTATTCGCTACGCGCCGATTCTTCGCAGCCGAGGCGCTAAAGTTATGGTGGCTTGCTATCCCGAACTGATGCGGTTGTTTGCGACTGTTGCCGGCATTGAATATTTATCAGTTAGTTTGGAAGGTTTGCCAGAATTTGACGTTCACGCGCCCTTGATGAGTTTGCCGCGAATTGTGGGGACAACTCTGGAAACAATACCGGCAAATGTTCCTTATTTATATCCGCCTGCTGAGTGCAAATTTGCGCTTTCTTCAGAGGCAAAATTGAAGGTAGGGATTGTTTGGGCGGGGAGTCCGCAGCGCCGGAAAGACAATCAGCGTTCTTGCAGGTTGAGCGATTTTATTCGATTTTTGGATGTTCCGGGAATTGCTTTTTATAGTTTACAAAAAAACTTGTCCGAGAGCGATCGCACTTTGTTGAACCAACACTTAGTACCGGATTTAACTCCGCATTTGAACGACTTTGCTGATACCGCTTCGGCTATATCTCAACTGGATTTAGTCATTAGTGTCGATACGGCTGTGGCGCACTTAGCCGGTGCTTTAGGAAAACCGGTTTGGGTGCTGCTTTCTTTTGCTCCTGACTGGCGTTGGCTACTGGATCGTGAAGATAATCCTTGGTATCCAACTGCGAGGGTTTTCCGCCAAAGTCAGCCGGAAAGTTGGCAAGAATTGTTTGAGGAAGTACAGGCGGCTTTGAGCTTATTTGCGATCGCCAATACTGCTAGTTATTCCCAGGATTCTGCCCAAGATCGGCTTGACTTCGTTTCACTCGCAATGACTGCTAATAATACGCCTGATCTCGATTATGTGGCTCTCCAAATGACAGGTGCAAGCGTGGTTAAAGAGAGTAAACAAATATTTGTGATGGCGAGCGAAGGCTTAGCAGAAGGCTCCGCAGCTAAGCCTTCGCAGGGAATTGAGACATCGATTGCGATCGGAACGGCTGGCGATGATTTAGCTGGTTTAGAGGACTTATTGCGGCAAGCAGAACAGTTAATGGAAACAGGTGAGAAGGAAGAGGCGCTCGCCCTTTACGAACAGATTATATCTATTGAGCCAAATTGCGTTCAAGCGCGGATTAATTTTGGTTTTCTCAAGCAAGAAAATGGCGAATTGGAAGCCGCTATCCCCCATTACCGAGAAGCTTTAGCCATCGATCCAAATATTCCTCAAACAGCTTATAACCTGGCAAAGATTTTTGAGGAACAAGGTCAAGTGGAAGAGGCGATCGCACATTACGAGCAAGCTCTTGTAGCTCAACCGAGTTTCGTACCCGCCCTGATTAATTTAGCGGTGGCGCGGCAAGAAAAAGGCGAACTTGTAAGGGCGATCGAACTGTATCGGCGAGCGTTGGAAATTCATCCGCATAGCTGGGAAGCTTACAACAATCTCGCAACAGTGTTGCAAGAACAGGGCAATTTAGAAGATGCGCTGGAGTATTATCACAAAGCTCTAGAATTGCTGCCGGATTTTGTGGAAGCTATCAACAATTTAGGCAGGACATTTCTGGAAAAAGGCGCGGTAGAAGATGCGATATCCTGCTACAGACGAGCGATTCATTTAAATCCAAATCACGCTAGCGCTCACCTGAATTTATCCTTGGCTTTGCTGTTGGTGGGAGATTTGGAAAATGGTCTCGCCGAATACGAGTGGCGCTGGCAAATCAAAGAATTTCACACTGGTCATTCCTGTTTTTTGGCGGGGCCGGAAAATACAGTTTCGGCGAGAGAATACCGGCCGCTGTGGGACGGTTCTCATTTGGTGGGAAAGACTATTTTGCTGCACGCCGAACAAGGTTTAGGTGATTCGCTTCAGTTTATCCGCTACGCTGCGATCGTCAAAAATAAAGGCGGTAGGGTCATTGTGGGCTGTTACCCGCAATTGCACCGTTTATTTGCAACGGTAGACGGCATTGATTTGCTAATAGTTAAAGGCGAGCCACTGCCGGAATTTGACGTGCAAGCGCCGATGTTGAGTTTGCCCTATATTATCGGTACAAAGCTGGAAACAATACCGGCAAATACTGCTTATTTATCTCCGCCTGCGGGTGCGGAATTTACGCTTCTGCCCGATCGGACTTTGAAAGTTGGCATTGTCTGGGCGGGGAATCCAAAACACCGCAAAAACAAGCAGCGTTCGTGCAGTTTAAGCCAATTTCTGCCGCTTTTGGAGGTTTCGGGGGTAAGTTTTTACAGCTTGCAGAAAGAGGCTTCCGAGGCCGATCGCGCGCTGTTGAATCAAACGTCGATCGTAGATTTGAGCCCGTATTTTGGCGATTTGGCCGATACTGCGGCTGCGATCGCCAAACTGGATTTAGTCATTAGTGTCGATACCGCTGTCGCCCATTTGGCGGGCGCTTTGGGCAAACCAGTGTGGATTTTGCTGGCGTTTTCGCCGGATTGGCGGTGGCTGCTGGAACGGGAAGATAGCCCTTGGTATCCGACGGCGCGGCTGTTTCGCCAGCATCAGCGGGGCGACTGGGAGGACGTTTTCGATCGGGTTGCGGAAGCTCTAGGCGCGCTTGCAGCAGCATTTGTGCCGGCGGATGCGGCGGATGCAGAGTTTCGGTTGGGCGTAGATTTGCAGCAGCAAGCCGATTTGGGCGGTGCGATCGAATGTTATGAGCGAGCGATCGCGATCTATCCTAATTACGCAGCCGCGCACAGCAATTTAGGCGTGGTCAAACAGCAAGCGGGCAGGCTAACAGAGGCGATCGCGCACTACCGACAAGCGCTAGCAATCGACGGGAATTTGGCGGAAACTGCGAGCAATTTGGGCAGCGCGCTCGCAGAAGCAGGGGAGACTGAAGAGGCGATCGCACAATATGAGCGGGCGCTTTCTTTGAACCCGAATTGCGCGGAAGCGCTGATTAATTTGGGCCTGTTGCGGGAAGAGCAAGGGGATGTGGCGGAGGCTATAAGCTGCTACGAGCAAGCGATTCAAGTCAATCCTAACTGCGCGGTGGCTTATTTGAATTTGGGAATTGCTTTGGAGGCACAAGGGGAGGAAGCCGGTGCAAATTACGAACAGGCGATCGCCAATTACGAACGGGCGATCGCGATCGAGCCAAATTATGTGGAGGCCCTGCACAAATTAGCATACGCCTCGATCCGACAGGGCAAAATTGACCGCGCGATCGCATACTACGAGCGATCGACTGCACTGCAACCGGATTTAGCAGAAACTCTGATCGCTTTGGGAAGTTCCCTGCAACAGCAAGACAAGTTAGATGAGGCTCTAGCCGTTTGCCAGCAAGCGATTCAGCAATTGCCAGCCAGTGCACAGGCTCGCTGCAATCTGGGAATTGTCCTGCAGAAACAGGGCAAAATTGAAGATGCGATCGGCTGCTACCAGCAAGCTTTGAGCCTGAAACCCGACTTTCCTGAAGCTTTGAACAATCTCGGCAAAGCTTTTGAGGAAGCGGGAAAAATGGCAGAGGCGATCGATTGTTACCGTCGGGCGATCGAACTCAAACCCGGTTATATCAATCCCCTCACCAATTTGGGAAGTGCTTTGCACCATCGCGGCCAATTTGCAGATGCTGTCACCTGCTACAGCCAAGCAGTTAAATTTAATGTCGGCCATCCTGAATCTCACCTAAATTTAGGTTTAGCGTTGCTGCTGGCTGGAGACTTTCAGCGCGGTTTTTACGAGTACGAATGGCGGCTCCTAGTTAAAGAAAAACAGTTCCGCTCCCACAACTTTATTCAGCCGCTTTGGGATGGCAAAGATTTGCAGGGAAAAACTATTTTGCTTTGCCCGGAACAGGGTTTAGGCGATGCAATTCAGTTTATCCGCTACGCAGACTTAGTCAAGCAAAAAGGCGGTAGGGTAATTGTTTGGTGTTTGCCGCACTTGCAGCGCTTGTTTGCACAAGTTTCGGGAATCGATGGGTTAATAGTTAATCCCGAGGATGCACCCGATTTTCAAGTTCACGCGCAGCTAATGAGTTTGCCACACCTTCTGGGAACAACTTTAGAAACCATACCGGCGAAGGTTCCTTATTTAGCTCCGCCGACGGGTTGGGAATTTACTCTCAGTCAAACTCCTAATTTGAAAGTGGGGATTGTGTGGTCTGGAAATCCTAAAAATACCCACAATAAGGTGCGCTCGTTCCCCCTGAATTTGTTGAACAAACTGTTAGATATTCCCGGAGCAGATTTTTACAGTTTGCAAAAGGAAATGACAGCCGACGATCGCGCTTTGTTAGAGCAAATGCCAGTAACAGATTTAAGCTCTTATTTGCACGACTTGGCGGATACTGCGGCGGCAATTTCCGCTCTGGATTTAGTGATTTCTGTAGATACTTGTGTGGCACACTTGGCTGGTGCTTTGGGCAAACCCGTGTGGATTTTGCTCTGTTTTGTGCCGGATTGGCGGTGGATGTTGCAACGCGAAGATAGTCCTTGGTATCCCACGGCGTGGCTGTTTCGCCAGTCAACAGCGGGAGATTGGGAAGGAGTTTTAGAAGAAGCTGCTTTGGCGCTGAGAGAAAGAATTTGTCAGCATAAACCAGCTATACCGCCAAGAGAAACTCAAACCAATATTGAATTATATCACAAACAGTTTAATCAGGGAAATTTTCTCAAGTCGCAAGGAAGATTGGCCGAGGCGATCGCTTATTTTAAAAATGCTTTGGTTTTGCAGCCGAGTTCGATAGAGGCTACGACTAATTTGGCAGTGACGCTGCACCAAACAGGCGATTTAGCCGAAGCTGCCACCTATTACCAGCGCGCGGTCGAAATAGATCCAAACTGCGCTCAATCCCACAATAACTTGGGTATTTTGCTGCAAGATCAAGGCAATATAATGGCTGCTATATCTTGCTTTCAAAAGGCGATCGCCCTGAATCCGGTTTACGTCAAAGCTCTCAACAATCTCGGCGCTGTACTCCAGCAGCAGGGCGAGTTGCAGAGTGCGATCGCGTTTTTTCATCAAGCACTTTCTGTCAATTCCAATTACGTGCCCGCGCTGGTAAATTTGGGTGTGGCGATGGAAACACAATCTCAGCTAGACGAGGCTGAACTGCTTTACGAGCGTGCAATAGGAGTAGAACCAAACAATCCTACAGGACACTATCACCTGGGAACGTTATGCTTGGGGGCGGGAAAAATAAAACAGGCAATTTCTAGCTTGGAACGAGCCATATCTTTGAACCCTAATTATCTAGAAGCTCTTACTAATTTAGGAAGTGCTGTTGAACAATTAGGAGACGTTAATCGAGGCATTTCGTGTTACAAAAAAGCAATAAAAGTTGATGTTAATTGTGTAAAGGCTCACTTCAATTTAAGCTTAGTATTGCTGTTGACTGGGGACTTGCCGCGCGGTTTAGCAGAATACGAGTGGCGCTGGCAAACAGAACAGGCGAAAAAATTGCCGCGGTTGAATTTTGACCGACCAGTTTGGGACGGTTCAGATTTGAACGGACAAACTATTTTGCTCCGATGCGAACAAGGTTTGGGCGATGCGATTCAATTTGTGCGATACGCGGCAATTGTGCAGCAAAAAGGCGGCCAAGTAATCATTTCTTGCTATCAAGAACTGAAGCGTTTATTTAAACAAATTCCTGGCATCAAACAAGTGGCTGTTCGGATGGATGAATTGCCTGATTTCCAAGTGCAAGCACCTCTGATGAGTTTGCCTCATATTCTGGGAACAAATTTAGAAAATATACCCGCAAATGTTCCTTATTTAGCTGCGCCGCCGAATTGGCAATTTTCCATAAATTCCGTGAAGCACAGCTATCCCGTAGGGAATCGCAATTTCAAAGTTGGGATTGCGTGGGCGGGAAGTTCGGAACATTTGAAGGATTTTCAGCGATCGAGCGATTTAAGCTATTTCTTGCAATTGTTAGATATTTCCGGTGTAAGTTTTTACAGTCTTCAGAAAGAAATGTCGCCTGACAATCGTAGTTTGTTAACTCAAATTCCCGTGATAGATTTGAGCGACAATTTGAACGATTTTGCCGATACGGCGGCGGTGATATCGCAACTAGATTTAGTAATTTGCGTGGATACTGCTGTCGCGCACTTAGCCGGTGCTTTGGGTAAACCCGTATGGATTTTGCTGTGTTTTATGCCGGATTGGCGGTGGATGTTGGAATGCGAAGACAGCCCTTGGTATCCGACGGCGCGACTGTTTCGACAGCAAACACCGGGCGATTGGGAGGAAGTATTCGATCGCATAAAAACAGCCTTAAAACACCTAATTTCTACTCGTTCCCAAGCTGTGCCTGGTAACGGAGATACCGAAGCTTCACCTCGATTTTCTTTATCGCCCGCACAGGTACAATTTCACATAGCAAAGGCCTTAGAAAAACAAGGTAAAAAAGCCGAGGCAGGCGCTCGTTACGAACAAGTAATTGCCGCCTCACCCAGCCACGCCGAAGCTCACAGTTATTTAGGTTATCTCAAACAGGAAAAGGGGCAAATAACCGAGGCTATTGCTCATTACCAAAAATCGCTAAAAATCAATTCTAACCAGGCTGAAACTAACTTGTATTTGGGTTCTGCCCTCGAAGATCAGGGACAAGTCGCAGAGGCGATCGACTTCTACAATAAAGCAATTCAACTACGTCCCAACTCGCCAAATTGGCGCTTGAGACTAGCCTTAGCTTTGCTTTTAACTGGGAATTTTGATGCTGGTTTTGCAGAGTACGAATCGCGCTGGCAAACTCAACAATTGGATCGGCGCTCTTTTGAGCAACCACTTTGGGACGGCTCGGATTTGCAGGGAAAAACAATTTTATTGCACCCCGAACAAGGTTTTGGGGATACGATACAGTTTATCCGCTACGCTCCTTTAGTTAAGCAAAAAGGCGGCAAAGTTATTGTTGCTTGTCATGCCTTGCTGAAGCGTTTGTTTGAAGGAATTGCAGGAGTAGATCGAGTAGGAGTCAGGCCGAGCGATTTGATAGATTTTCAAGTGCAAGCCCCGCTGCTAAGTTTGCCCAGAATTCTGGGAACGACTTTGGAAAATATACCGGCGAATATTCCTTATTTAGCTCCGCCACAGGATTTTAAATTTTCCCTAGAGCCGAACAATAAACTAAAAGTAGGTATTGTGTGGGCGGGCGGCCCGCTGCACCGCAACAATCATCGGCGATCGTGTAAATTGAGCGATTTTTTGAAATTTTTAGATGTTCCGGGAGCGAGTTTTTACAGCCTTCAGAAAGATTTGTCAGGGGGCGATATTACTTTATTAAATCAACACCAAATTGAAGATTTGAGCGAACATTACGTCGATTTTGCCGATACCGCAGCAATTATTTCGCAACTAGATTTAGTAATTTGCGTGGACACTGCTGTGGCCCACTTGGCCGGCGCTTTGGGCAAACCAGTCTGGATTTTGCTGTCTTTTGTTCCCGATTGGCGCTGGATGCTGGAACGCGAAGATAGCCCTTGGTATCCCACTGCGCGGTTGTTTAGGCAGCAAAAAGCTGGTGATTGGGATGGAGTTTGCGATCGTATAAAAGCAGCCTTAGAACACTTAATCTCGACTCGTTCCCAGCCTCAGCCTGCTAACGCAGATTCTTATGCTCCGCCTCAAATCCAACCCCCAGAAACTCCCCCACAAATTACAGGAATCGGCATCAGTTGGCCGATAAGCATCACCAGCGGTTGGGGAATTTACGGCGTGAATTTAACACTACAACTGCTGCAAAATCCAGCCTGGCAAGTTGCGCTTTTAGCACCGCCATCCATCACCTCAGAAGCGATGAATCCGCTGCATAAATCCCTGCTATTACCTGTAATTGAAAAGCAAAAAAGTTTTCAGGAATTAGTAGCAGCAAATTCCGACAAACAAATCAGTTGTAATTTTCCCGTACTTTACGCTTTGGGGAATAATTTAGCATCCTCTGGAGTTGACAATCAAATTACCAGCGCTTGTCAAATAGGAGTCATATTTTTTGAAGACACGCGAATCACAGCAGAAGCACTAGAAACAGCCAAAAAATATAGCGCGATTGTCGCCGGTTCCAACTGGAATGCCGATGTTTTGAGAAGCTGCGGCTTGACTAATGTGGCGATGGTACATCAAGGAATTGACCCAACAATTTTCCATCCTGCACCTAAATCTAATCTATTTGGCGATCGCTTCGTCATTTTCTCCGGCGGCAAACTGGAATATCGCAAAGGTCAAGATATTGTAATTGCAGCTTTCAAACGATTTCGCGCCAAACATCCAGAGGCTTTGTTACTAACAACATGGCACAACTTCTGGCCTCAGTATATGTTAGGAATCGAACAAACCGGAAACGTTGCGGGACTTCCCAATATCAACGGCGACGGAAGTTTAGGAATTTCCCAATGGTTAGTGGCTAACGGTTTGCCAGTTGACTCTTTTATCGACATCGGCTTAATTCCCAATCACCTCGCGGGACAAATTTTGCGAGAAGCCGACTGCGCTGTTTTCACCAACCGCTGCGAAGGTGGCACTAATTTAGTCGCAATGGAAAGTATGGCGTGCGGAATTCCGACCATTTTATCAGCAAATACTGGTCATTTAGACTTAATTTACAGCCACATTTGCTATCCTTTATGGAGTCAAGGGCGAGTTAAACCGACTGCTCCTTTTTCCGGTGTAGAAGGTTGGGGAGAGTCTGAGGTTGCAGAAGTTGTCGAGGCTTTGGAACAAGTTTATACTAATCGCGAAGAATCAAAACGTCGCGGTTTAGCGGCGGCTAACTTTATGCTGGATTGGACTTGGGAAAAACAGGTTAAGCGTTTTTTGGATGTGATTGCCGATATGTAGATAACACTAAAGTCGTGACTACAAAATTTAGGAAAATTGTTCGTAGTAAAGACTTTAGTCATTATAAAAAAGATTAATTTCCCATTGATTCCAATAGTTTATTAGCACTGTTTACACTTTCAATATCGTATAGTTCTGGATTGTAAGAAACAACTTGTGCTACCAATTTATGATGGTAACTTTGAGCAGTTTCATTCCTAGAACCATGAACGCGACGATAATTAAGAACTATTTCTCTCGTTCCAAAAAAAGGAATGCTATGTTTGTGACAATTAACCCAAAATTCCCAATCCTCATAACCTTCTTTCATCTCTGCTTTGTAACCGTTGACCAAATTCCAAACGGATTTGTGATACAATGAAGACGTGCAAATCATATTAAATTGTTTGAGCTTTTTTGGTGAATATAAATCATAGCTGGGTATTGTGTAATTTTCATGACCGCCAAAAAGTTTATAAGAACCAAATGCTACGCAAGGTACTTGGGATTTTAGACATATTTCTAAAAGACAAGTCAAAGCATTTGGAGCTAAAATATCATCGGCATCTAAGGGAATTATGTATTCGCCGTTTGCTGCCGCTATGCCAGTATTTCTAGCCATTGATATCCCTTGATTAGCTTGTTCTATTAGCCTAATTTGATGCTGGGGATTGGCTGCTATCAAATTTTTGGCTGCTGTGCTAGTAGTATCTAAGCTGCCATCATTGACAATGATTATTTCCCAATTTTTGTAAGTTTGATTGATAACGCTAGTTACGGCTTGCGACAAAAAATGAGCTTGATTGTAACAGGGAATAATCACAGATATCAAAGGTTGACTTTCAAGCTGTGGCGAAGCCGCAATTTGCTGAACGCTTTCAGGATGGTTTGAATGTGAATTTTCGCTAGAATTTCGAGCCACTTGTAAGCCGTAAAAATAAATCTTTGGATGAACAATCGCTAATTGATTTAAATCGGTATTTTGATACTCATTTACTAACCTGGGATATTTCGATAAGTATTCTTGTTTGACAAAGATTAAGATATTCTGAGCGTACCAAGGCTCTACTTTTTCATTGTTCCAGATTTTTTTTCTCAAGCAATCAATGACTGCAAAACCATTTTGCTGAAAGTAATAAGCCCAATATTGCGGCCACTGTTCGTTAACGTGTTCGACACCGCCTTGAAATGGTATTGCTGCGGAAAACAAAATTACTGGTGCTAGTTTAGTTAGAGAATTAACAAAGTTTTCCGCACAGGTACTGGGTAAATGTTCCCCAACTTCCAGAGAAATAGCCAAATCAAACTTTCTTTCTACTTGCAGCGGTTGCTTTAAGTCGTAAGACTTGAACTGATTTAAAGGAATTTCTAAAAGAGTGCGATCGACATAATCGCCATCTATTCCTAAACAATCAGCAATTCCCAACTTGTGAAAAGCAGCTAACCAACTTCCCGTACCGCAGCCCACATCCACCACACTTTTAGGTAAAATGGGTTGCAGCAAGTCTAAGAGCAGGGGAATAATTTCTCTAGCAGAACTGCGAGCTCCTTCTCCGATTAATTGGTCAAAATCTCTTGTATAAGATGACTGTTGGTTTTGATGGGTTTGGCTGCTTATTTGAGAATTAATTGCCTCTAAATGGCTAATATTGTAACCGTGCAAATGTGCTGGCAACTGCCAGGAAATCTTGGGGTCGGGTTGATGTTTTACTGGCTCGACATTGCCCCGCCAAGCAGCCCCCATAATTTGCATTGTTTGATATACTACTGTTTGCCATCCCCTTTGCTTCAAGTAATCTAAACCTTTACCAACGTCTGGAGCGGTTAAGTCGTGAAATAAAATTATTGCATCTTCCTCAGCCAATTTTTCACACGCAATGGCATCATTTAATGGCCCATCACCTCCGTGTTCTCCGTCAATAAAAATTAACGACCATTTCCGGTTGAATTGAGCGGAAAATTCTTCTACTCTTTGGGGGCTGTAGCCTGGTATTAGCTCGACGGTCGTTTGAACTCCCGACGCATTGAGAGCACCTTGAATTGAATCGATTACGCTTTGTCTGATATCTTGTCTTTCTAATAGCGGATCTACGACATCTAACTCAACTCCTGCGAGGGCTAAGTGACAGGCAGACCACCCTAGCCAGCAGCCTATTTCTAAGGCTTTTTTACCTTTAAATTGTAGAGCTGTATTGTAAAGGATGTGTGCTTCGTCGCGATTCAAAAACCCGATGAATGGATAGCGCTTGTCTGCATACCAATTATGCGGAACTTCCCGGCGCAAATAAGGCCAGTTACTCGTATTTGGATCGGCAATAATCATATTGGGGAAATAGGAGTCAGGTATAATTATTTGGAACCCTTGCGAGACATAATCCCCTGGATGTAATAAATTATTTTTGCTAATTTCAGGTTGTTGGTAAGTCATTTTTGGTTCTTTAAATATTGATATTGCTTGCTGTTTTTTAGGTTGATAACGGACACTCATTTCCAGTATGTCGCCGTCAGTTGCCATCAATTGTACTCGGTCAAACTGCTGCCGGCCAGCTAAATGCAAAATGCCGATCGCCTCCTGCGGCAAGTACGGCTCCACAAAACAGCCTCGCTGCTTGTCCCAAACCGGAAAACCGTTGAATATCCAATTGCACCAAGCTGGGAGCATTTCAGTGAGATTGAACAATTCACCACTGTAAACAGCTAGGTTGAGGGCAAATTGATCTGTCATAACACAGCCGGACTTTTGCAATCCTTGATTGAGTTTTTCCGCCCATATTTCCCAGTGCAAAGCGTCTTTGCGGAGGGCGAAAACTCCGGCATTTAATATGGGATAACTGTATAATTTATTAGCGATTTCTTCACCAAAGTTAGCTTCATATTGTTGATAAACCCACTGCCAAAATTGAGGAAGTTGTCCGTACTGCTGCAAGCTCGCCCTGTGAACTTCGGGAACAATTGCCAGTCCCCGGCGCGATGATCCTTCAACCAACAAATTAATTGCTCTCCAGTCTTGAACCCAAGCATCCGCATCTATCCAAATGTATATATCAAAATTGGGAAAGTATTTTCGCAAACAAGGTCTAACTAATAGTCCTTTTAAATGTTCGGGAGCTTCATTTCTGCCCGGAAAATCAAAGTCCCAATCTGGCTTTTGAATGATATTAACTTGTCTTTCCAGCCACTGCAACTGTTCGGGAGTGCAGCCTAGATCGAAAAAGCCGATCGCCACATTTTCACCCTCTGGTTTTTCCCGCACCGATAAAATAGTGCCTCGCACCAATTCAAAGTAATTTGCATCGGCGGCCGTGATGATGATAATCTGCATAAATAGCTTTTATTATACAATCAAACTGCTGAGTATACCGTAGGGTGCGCCATGCGCGCCTTACTATAGTGTAGGCTGCACCATGCGTACCTGACTATAGGCTAGCAATATTCATAAAACTATACTATCGAGGAGGAATGGTGAAAAACCACAAAGGGAAAGTTTATCTAGTCGGTGCGGGACCCGGAGATTGTAACTTGATGACAGTGCGATCGCACAAACTGCTATCCCAAGCCGAAGTCTTAATCTACGACGCTCTAATCGACATCCCGCAACTCGAATTAATCCCAGCAACTTGTCGGAAAATCGAAGTCGGTAAACGCGGCGGCAAACCTTCCACGCAGCAGCAAGAAATTAACCGCTTGCTGGTAGAACATTGCAAATTAGGAAAACAAGTCGTGCGGCTAAAAAGCGGCGATCCGTTTATTTTTGGTCGCTCCAGTTCCGAAATTCAAGCATTAAAAACAGCGGGCTGCGAGTTTGAAGTAATACCCGGAATTTCTTCCGCCCTATCCGCACCTTTACTAGCAGCAATTCCCCTCACAGATCCGGTAATGAGTCGCTGTTTTGCAGTGATGAGCGCCCACGAACCTGATGCTCTTGAATGGGAAGCATTAGTGCAGATAGAAACTTTGGTAATATTGATGGGAGGGCGCAATTTAAGCGAGATCATCTGGCAATTGCAAAAGCACGGACGATCTACTGACACTCCGATCGCCATTATCCGAGATTGCGGCCGCCCCGAACAGCAAATTTGGCTGGGCACTCTCTCCAACATTGTACAGCAAACAGCAGGTCAATCTTTATCGCCTTGCGTGATCGTAATTGGGGAAGTAGTCAGATTGCGCGAATATTTAATCCAGCCAGAAAGCACAAATATGATCGATACACCAGTCACCACTAATAACAGCCAATTGCCGCTAGCAGGAAAAACCATTTTAGTCACGCGATCGGTTTCTCAGTCGGCTGAATTTAGCGATCGACTCCAGCAACAAGGAGCCCGCGTTATCGAAATGCCCGCCTTGGTAATTGGGCCGCCGTCCACCTGGGAACCATTAGACAGTGCGATCGCACAATTGTCAAGCTTTCACTGGTTAATTCTCACTTCCCACAACGCTGTAGACTGCTTTTTTCAACGATTACAAGCAAAAGGCAAAGACGCCCGGAGTTTGTTTGGTATTAAAATCGCAGTTGTAGGGAAAAAAACAGCAGAAAGTTTGCGATCGCACTCTCTACAACCAGACTTTATTCCCCCCAACTTTGTCGCCGATTCCCTAGTCGAGAACTTCCCCGATCACTTGCAAAACTGCAAAATCCTATTTCCGAGAGTAGAAAGCGGCGGCAGAGAAGTTTTAGTAAAAGAATTCAGCGCCCAAGGAGCGCAAGTAATAGAAGTGCCAGCTTACCAATCTTGCTGTCCCGAAAATATTGATCCGATCGCCCTCTCCGCACTCCAAAATCAAGCCGTAAATATCATAACATTTGCCAGTTCAAAAACCGTGCATAACTTTTGCAATCTCATACAACAAAGCCCGCAATTGTCCGGATCTCAGGATTGGTTGGAAAGCGTTTGCATCGCATCGATCGGGCCGGAAACTTCCAAAAGTTGTCAGAATTTATTGGGTAAGTTAGATGTGGAAGCCAAAGAATATACGTTAGACGGATTGACTGAGGCTATCGTTAAATGGGTTGCAGAAGATCGAAATTTGTAAGTGCGATAGAACAGTATTTGATTATCTAATCAGTTGGTTGTAAAATTGTTGTAATCTCATTTTAAAAAAGTTATCTGTAAGGACAGGGCAGTGCCGTATCCTTACAGATAATCGCGTACAATCTCTAGGTTGCAAAACTTTTATGCATTAGGATAAAATAGTTGTAAAATAACTAGGAGGAAAGAAACATGACCGCAAAAGACCAACTTCTTCAAGAACTCGACCAATTACCAGAACCCTTGCTGCTGAAAGTGCTTGAATTTGTCCGTTCCTTAAAGACTGAAGAATAACAACAAAAACTAGAAGCCAAAGCATGGCAGACCTATCTAGATTCAGAACGCGAAAGAAAGGAGGTTTAGCGTCGCCTTGCCAACTCCTAATTTGGTCAGCAAAAGTATGGTTTTAAGTATCGACGCCAGACAGATAGAGAGATTTGCCGGCATTCCAGGCGTCAGAGACGAAAGTTTGTTAGAGTCGGCTTTGGGTCAACGGAAAGCAACTTTTGGCGGTCAATTTTTGCATCCAACAATTAGCGAACAAGCGGCCGCTTATCTCTATCACATAGCGATGAATCATCCCTTTATTGACGGCAATAAACGAACGGATTTTCCAGTGACAGATAATACCTTTTTGCGTTTAAATGGTTGCACTCTGAATTTGACGGACGATCGAGCCTATGATTTAGTCATGCGAGTCGCACGGGGAACCATAACTCAGGAAGAACTAACCACCGAGTTCGAGTCAGGTATTTTTAAGTTTTAATAAGTAAGTTGGGCAGCATTCATTGAGATTAAGTAAGGTGCGGCGTACTCACGCTACATTGAAATAGCGAATCGCGGAACAAAAAAGCGAGTAAAATTATCACTAAAGAACAAAGCCGAGATCCTTTGCGTCAAATCACCAATAAAACTAAAAAAGAAAAACTACCAAGGATCGATCGCCCTTTCTCCCGCAAATCCCGCTACCCGACTACTAATTACGCATAGCCATGAATATAAATTTTTCTCGTTACGACACCTTAACCACGCTGCTAGCAGGAACTACCGCAGCCTTAACCATAGTCATCAGCCAACCCGCGATCGCCAAAACCCCCCAAGAAGTCGCCAGCATTGCCGGGCCGCTGACAGTACAAATTAACAGTTCCATAGGAGACGGTTCTGGCGTAATTATTGCCAAAAACGGCAAAACTTACACAGTTTTAACAGTCAACCACGTCGTAGAAAAAGCAGACGTGAAATACACCGTTCGCACCTCTAAAGGCAAAAACTATCAAGCAACTGCCGTCACCCGCTTGCAAACCGCCGAAACTGACCCGGATTTAGCCGTAGTCAAATTTGAAAGCCCCGAAGAATATCCAGTCGCGACGATCGCAGATTCCGATCAAGCCGTCATCGGCACTCAAATCTTTGTTTACGGCTATCCCGCGACGGGCGGACTTTTCGGCGCCGAACGAGAACCAGAACTCTCTCCCGGGCTCGTTACCAGCCGCCCCGGCAACCGCCCGGAAGGTTACACTTTGCGGTATCAGGCCGTAACTTGGAGTGGCATGAGTGGCGGCCCAGTTTTTGACTCCGAAGGCCGAGTCATCGGTTTACACGGACAAGGCGAATTCGGTTTCGCGCAAACGAGTTCCGGCGAAGTCGCCCCGATTAAAACGGGATTTAACGCAGCAGTTCCAATCAATACATTTATCGCGAAGCTAGTGGCGGCGGGAATAAACAAATCCGAGTTGAAAGTAGACAATACTCCCCCAACGACCGGCCCCGTATCCACCGCCAATCCGCAAGACGCCCAAGCCTATTATTTTCGAGGACTTTCGCTGTTAGATCAAGGAGATGCTTGGGAGGCGATCGCCGATTTCAACAGAGCACTCGCTTTCAAGCCCAAATATACCCCTGAATTGTATTTTAATATCGGTAATGCCCGCACTTTCATGACCGCCAGCGTGTCCCAACTCGGTCCCACTCGCGGTTCCAATGCTATTCAAGCATACACGCTGGCGATCGAAGCCAATCCTGGTTTTGCCGACGCTTACTACAACCGAGCTTTAGCTTACCTGGACAACCAAGACCAACCGAAAGCAATTGCCGACTTTCAAAAAGCAGCAGAACTTTACAAGCAAGGCGGCCGAACCAGCGCCTATCAAGACGCAATTAACAGAATCAAACAGTTGCAATAAACTTAGCCTTTAAGAGTTCAAACATCAAAATGAAGCTATTTATTTTGATGTTTGAATTTCCAACTAGGGTAATTAATATAATCAGCAACTACCATGAACGTAAATTTTTCCCGTTTCGACACCTTAACCACCTTGCTAGCAGGGACTACGGCTGCCTTAACCATAATCATCAGCCAAAGTGCGATCGCCAAAACCCCCCAAGAAGTCGCCAGCATTGCCGGGCCGCTGACTGTACAAATTAACAGTTCCATAGGAGACGGTTCTGGCGTAATTATTGCCAAAAACGGCAAAACTTACACAGTTTTAACAGTCAACCACGTCGTCGAAAAACCCGAGATCAAATACACAGTTCGCACCTCCACAGGCAAAAACTATCAAGCAACCTCTGTCACCGGGCTGCAAACAGCCGAAACAGAGGCGGATTTAGCCGTAGTCAAATTTGAAAGCCCCGAAGAATATCCAGTCGCGACGATCGCAGATTCCGATCAAGCCGTCATCGGCACTCAAATCTTCGTTTACGGCTATCCCGCTACGGGCGGACTTTTCGGCGCCGAAAGAGAACCAGAACTCTCTCCCGGACTCGTTACCAGCCGCCCCGGCAACCGCCCGGAAGGTTACACTTTGCGGTATCAGGCCGTAACTTGGAGCGGCATGAGTGGTGGCCCAGTTTTTGACTCCGAAGGCCGAGTCATCGGCTTGCACGGACAAGGCGAATTCGGTTTTGCTCAAACCAGTTCCGGCGAAGTCGCCCCGATTAAAACGGGATTTAATGCAGCAGTTCCGATCAATACTTTTATGGCGAAACTGGCGGCGGCGGGAATGAACAAATCCGATTTGAAAGTAGACAATTCTCGCCCCACCGCAGTTCCCCTATCCACCCTCAACCCAAAAGACGCTGAGGCCTTTTATTTTCGAGGACTGGTGTACTTAGATGAGGGATCTACTTTCGAGGCGATCGAGGCTTTCAACAAAGCACTCTCTTTCAAACCCAACAACACCCCGGAATTGCATTTCAATATTGGTAATGCCATGACCATCGCCAGCACTCCCGAGACACGCACTAACCCGATTGAGGCTTACACGCGGGCGATCGAAGCCAATCCCGGCTTTGCTGACGCCTACTACAACAGGGCTCTAGCCTACCTAGATCAAGCCTACCTAGATCAAAAAAACAAACCGAAGGCAATTGCCGACTTTCAAAAAGCAGCAGAACTTTACAAGCAAGGCGGAAGAACCAGCGCCTATCAAGACGCCCTCAGCAGAATCAAGCAATTGCAGTAGAATTAGAAGTTAAGAATTAAGAATTAAAAATGACTAATCCCATTTTTAATTCTTAATCAAGTTCCTACAAACAGCAGGTAAATAACAATGACTGCTATCACCTTAAACCTCTATTCCATCATCAAACTAACTTCAGAACAGTTTTATCAACTGTGTGAAGAAAACCCGGAATTTAAACTAGAACGGAATGCCAACGGAGAATTAATTGTCATGCCGCCAACCGGAGGAGAAACTGGGAAACGCAACTTAACAGCAGGGGCTCAACTCTGGACGTGGAACGAACAAACCGAACTCGGTGAAGGCTTTGATTCCTCAACAGGATTTACTCTGCCCAATAAAGCCGATCGCTCTCCCGATGCTTCTTGGGTAGAAAAATCCCGCTAGTCAGCTTTGACGCGCGAACAAAGAGAAAAATTCATCCCCCTTTGTCCCGATTTTGTCATTGAATTAGGGCTTGCTGGATAAGTGCAGAAAGGTTACACGGCCTGGTTATGCGATCGTCCGATCAAGAAAAGTGTGCAAGATAAACAGGTAAAATAGTACAAAACCCTTGCATCACCCAGTGCGCTCGTGTACAGAAAAGCTGAGCTTGCCTCAAGTCCCGCATCCGAGTTTGAACAGCCCTTTGGAGGAAGGTTGTCATCAGACAACCGTTGGGTAAAAATGGCCGAACTAATTCCGTGGTCAGAATTTGAAGGAGAATATGCTGAAAACTTCCCCACAGAAAAGGGGGCACCAGCCAAATCATTTCGGATGGCATTGGGAGCATTAATCATCAAAGAAAAACTGGGAATTAGCGACCGCGAAACAGTAGAACAGATCCGGGAAAACCCCTCAGGGTAAGAGCATCTCAATCATGCTTGACAAAAGCACTTGAGAATTTGCATCATATAGTCATTGTTCATCGCAGCCCGTTTGATTTTTTGTCGCAGGCTACGCTGGAGAGTGGTTTCTTGGTTGACCGCATTAAGGGCAATCCGTCTTACCAGAGCGAAGTTCTGAGGACTGTTTAACGAGCGAATCCGGGATTTATCTTCATTAAAAGTCACATCTAAACTCCAATCCACTTGGTTTTCAATGCTCCAATGTTGACGAATAGCACGACCATTTAGTTGGGCATCTACTGGTAAAGAACTTAGGTAAAACTGTACCTCGTGAGTGGTTTTGTTCCAGAGATGACGAACTCTTTCGACCATCACAATAGTGCGTAAGCCGGCCCATTGCTCTTGCTTGTAAAGTCCTCCTAATTGGGCAACTGATACCGCCCAGACTTTTCGAGTTTCGAGGCGATGATGTCCCTTTTCGGTTCGGAAATCATAACTCATTTCAATCCCTAGGAAATCCTGAGTTTTTGCAGTCTCAAACCAGTCTTTAACTTGATTGTAAAGAGTGGGATGATTGTTTTTTAGTGCCACGACATAATCGCCTTTTTTCTGACGAATCAGTCGGACTATTTCTGTTTGAGTCCCCATCGCATCAATGGTGATAATCGCTCCTGAAATGTCGATTAATTCTAGTAGTG